>NZ_JAELTK010000066.1:0-34837 GCF_016428765.1 Delftia sp. ASV31 | reverse complement strand
CTCCCGCCAGCGCCACGGCCTCCAGGCCCTGGGCGGACTCGATGCCTTCCACGATCACGCAGGCGCCCCGGTCGGCGCACAGGCTGACCAGGCCCTGCATCATCCGGGCCGAAGGCCGGGCCTGCAGGCTCTGGTCCAGCACGGACTTGTCGATCTTGACGATGTTGGCGCGCAGCTTGCCCAGAATGTCCAGGCCGCCGCGCCGGGGCACGATGTCGTCCAGCGCCACGCGCACGCCCAGGATCTGCAGGTGCCGCACCAGGCCCAGCGCGGCCTTCTCGCAGGGGAAGGCGCCGGTCTCGGTGATCTCCAGCACCAGGCGCTGGGCGATCTCGGGCCGGTCCTCCAGGTAGTCGAACACGCCATCCCACCAGGCGTCGTCGCAGAACGAGGCGGCCGACAGATTGCAGCCCAGGCTGTGGCCGGTCTCCATCTCCAGCGCGCCTATCACCGACCACAGCACGCTGCGGTCCAGCCTCGCGGCCAGGCCCAGGCGCTCCAGCGCCTCGATGGCGTGGGGCACGGCGTAGTTGTCGTAGGCAGAGAACACGCTGCGGCGCAGCAGGCACTCGTGGTAGAGGGTGCGGCCCGCGCCGGCCCCACTGCCCCCGCCTGCCATGCCTGCCGGCTCCAGCAGCGTCACGGGCTGGAATGCCAGCGCCAGGTGGCCCAGCCGCAGATCGTCCAGCAGGCGGCCCGCCAACTGCATGTCGGCCTGGTAGGCCTTGATCAGCCTGGGGTGCATCCTGCGCACCGCCATGTCCTGGACGCCCGCCGTGGCGTGGCCCTTGCCGCGTATCTCGTGCAGGCCCGTCAGGGAGACGCAGCCCAGCGCCTGCACCTCGGCGCGCAGATAGGCCTGGCGCGCGCCGTCCACCACCGGGTCGCGCACCAGGGCGGACTCCAGCGCATGCATCCAGCCATGCCGGGCCTGATTGCCGGGCAGCACCGTGTCAGCCATCGTGCGGGGATCGAAGCCCCGAACCAGCACCGTGTCGCCCGCACGCTCCAACGATTCGGCATCGATCCCCAGGCCCGTGAGCCGCTCCACGCAGACCCGCATGGCCTCCTCGCAGAAGCCGTTGCCGTAGACGCTGCGCCAGGTCTGCAGGGGCGACAGCCAGATGGCCAGGTCCACGGGGGTGTCGCCGGGCGGAGCTTCGATGATGTCGTCGTGCATGGTGTGCTCCTTCATTCAACGGCCTGCAATGGGTTGTGAATAGCAGTGAAATCCGATCGCCCTGCGCCCCCGGCCGGACGGCCCGCCGCCGAGCACGCCGGCATCCACGGCCGACAGCGCCAGGTCCACATGGCCGGCCACCAGGTCAAAGACCACCGAGCAGGCATCCGCCTTGCGGCTGAAATACGCCAGCGTGGCGTCCGTGCCACCTGCGAAGCTGCCCAGCAGCGCCTGCCCGTCCTGCTCCTGGAACACGGCCTGCGCGCCGCCCTGCTGGGGCACGATGACGCGGTCGCCCTGCTGCAGCACGGCGCCGGCCTGGGCCGCGATCACATCGTTGCGCCGCACGATGCGCACGCCCTCGCTCACGCGCGTCAGCATTGCCACCGGCGCCATCTGTGCATGCGCGCCTCCATCACCGGCCTCGCGCGCAGAGGCAAAGCCAGAAGCGCGCGGCACCGCCGCAGACGCAAACGAGGCGGGCACGTTCAACGGCTTGCTGCGCGCCCTGTCCGGGTGGGCGCGCAGTCGCGGCAGAGGCACGCCTGCAAACGACAACGAGACAGCGGCCATGGTTTCTCCTCCGAAAGACGGCGATCGATGGGGCGGGTGGGGCAGCGCCCGGTTTTCCAGACACTGCGACAAGCTTTTTGCATCCTGTTGCAACAAGCGTGCCATGGGCCTGGACGTCTTCATCCAACGCAAAGCCATCTGTAACCTATTGATTTATTTGAACACCCGCGCACAGCCGCCGCCATGTCACCCCGCGGCGTTACGGGCAATGTCACGTAACGCCGGCGCGCCACGGCGTTACTTTCGCAGCGCCCGCGCAGGGCGACGCGGCCCTGGCTGCCAGGCGCGGACCCCCTTTCGGTGTATGTTCCAGCGCATCACTTCAGGAGCCGGCCCTGTCCCCGCAAAAGTCCATCCAACGGGATCTGGTGATCCTCTGGCTCACCATCTCGGCCGTCGCCCTGGTGCTGGCGTGGCTGCTGCTGCTGCTGAGCCGGCAGGGCACCGACCAGCAGGTTTCCCGCGCCCGCGACGCCGCAGGCGTCAGCTGCAGCGCACTGCAGGCCGGGGCCGCGCGCATGGGGCTGGCGGGGCTGATGGCGGACACGCCCAGCGCACAGGCCCGGTCCGCCGCGCAGGCCGTGCTGGACCTGGCGCTGCGCGAGCGCCCCGGCATGGAGGGCGGCTTCTGGCGCGAGGGCCCCGGCGTGGTGGCCTATGCCTTTCCCACCTATGACGGCTCGGGCATCAAGCGCGATGCGCCCAGTGCGGAGATGGAGCGCATCGCCTCCACCGCCCAGCGCGCACGGGACAGCGCAGGCCTGGTGACCGACCTGCGCCCCGGCCTGCGCGAGGCGGTGGTCTTTGCCGCCTGCCCGGCCCAGGCCGATGCGCCCGCCCTGGTGGCCTGGACACTGATGCGCGTTCCCCTGATCAGCGCCGACGTGGTCAACCCCCTCATCCTTGCCGTCAGCCTGCTGCTGGGCATGGTCCTGGTCTCGGGCCTGTGGCTGGGCAGAATGCTCCGGCGCTGGCAGCGGCAGTCGGCACAGATGGAGCAGCAACTGCTCAGCGCCGAACGGCTGGCCACCCTGGGCCGGCTGTCCGCAGGCCTGGCGCACGAGATCCGCAACCCGCTGGGCACCATGCGCATGAAGGCCGAGACCGCGCTGGCAGCGCCCGCGCCACTGCGCGAAGCGCGCAGCCAGGGCGCGCTGGAGGCCGTGCTGGCCCAGACCGCGCGCCTGGAAGACCTGGTATCGAGCCTGCTGGCCTTGACCCAGCCCTTCCGGGTGCAACCGGAGCCGGTGGACCTGCAGCAGCTGCTGGACGAAAGGCTGCAGGCACATGCCGAGCTGGCCCAGGCCAGGGGTGTGCAACTGGCAACGGCAGTGTCCGCCGGCCTTGCCCGGGACCTTCAGGATGGGCGCCGCCCGCTGCTGGACCCCGTGCAGATGGCCAGGGCGCTGGACAATCTGCTGCTCAACGCCCTGGCGCACACGGCGGCCGGCGGCCGGGTGGAACTGGGCGCGGACCGCAGCGGCACCACCGTTTCCCACCGCAACAGCCCGCTGCAACTGTGGGTGGCCGATGACGGCACGGGCATTGCGCCAGAGCTGCGCGACACGCTGTTCGAGCCCTTCACCACCGCGCGCCCGGGCGGCACCGGGCTGGGATTGGCGCTGGTGCGCGAAATCGTGCTGGCCCATGGCGGCCGCATCGCGCTGGGCAAGACAACACAAGGCACCCGCATAGAAATGGAATTTCCATGGCCCGCATCCTGATCGTTGACGATGACACGGCCTTCCGCGAAAGCCTGGCCGAGATGCTGGGCGACCTGGGCCACGCGGTCAGTGCGGCGCCCACGGTGGCGGCGGGGCTGCAGGTGCTGCAGGGCGGTTCGGTGGATGTGGCCATCGTCGATCTGCGCATGCCCGGCGAGGACGGGCTGGCCTTCCTGCGCAAGGCCCGCGGCCTCTCGCGGGCGCCCTGCATCATGCTCACGGCCTATGCCAGCGGCAGCAACACCATCGAGGCCATGCGCCTGGGCGCCTTCGATCACCTGACCAAGCCCATTGCCAGAACCTCGCTGGTCGAGGTGCTGGAGCGCGCCTTGCTCAGTGCCGGCCAGGCCGGCAGCCCTGAGAACGCCGCACAGAATCCGGCGCAGAACCCAGAGCAGGAAGGCGATGAAGCCGAGCTGGTCAGCGGCAGCGAGGCCATGCGGCAGGTCTTCAAGCGCATCGGCTTGGCGGCGGACAGCGACGCCACCGTGCTGGTGCTGGGCGAGACCGGCACGGGCAAGGAACTGGTGGCCCGAGCCCTGCACCGCAACAGCGCCCGGGCGGAGCGCCCCTTCGTGGCCGTCAACTGCGCGGCCATTCCCGCCGACCTGATGGAAAGCGAACTCTTCGGCCATGTGAAGGGCGCCTTCACGGGCGCCGTCAGCGACCGCGCCGGGCGCTTTCGCGAGGCGCAGGGCGGCACGCTGTTCCTCGATGAAGTGGGCGACATGCCGCTGCCCACGCAGGCCAAGATCCTCCGGGCGCTGCAGGAGCGCGAGATCACGCCCGTGGGCGCCAGCCGGGCGCTGCCCGTGAACGTGCGCATCATCGCGGCCACGCACCGCGACCTGCCCGCCGCCGTCAAGGAGGGTCGCTTTCGCGAGGATCTCTGGTACCGGCTCCAGGTCGTGCCCGTGCACCTGCCGCCGCTGCGCGAGCGCCTGGGCGACGTGCTGCTGCTGGCCGAGCATTTCCTGCGCCAAGGCGGCGGCGCCTCGCCCAAGCGCCTGGGTGCCGACGCCGCGCGCCTGCTGCTGGCGCACGACTGGCCCGGCAACGTGCGCGAGCTGCGCAACGCCATGGAGCGCGCGGCCCTGCTGTGCCCCGGGCCGGTCATCGGGGCCGAGCACATCGGCCTGCAGCCTGCCGTGGTGCACGGGCCCGCCATCGACTGGAACGGCCCGCTGGCCGCCGCCGTCGCCCAGCTGGAGCGCGAAATGGTCACGCGTGCCCTGGCCGCCGCCACGGGCAACCGTGCCGAGGCCGCGCGCCGCCTGGGACTGTCGCGCCAGCAGCTGTACCGCAAGCTGGCGGAGTTCGGGCTGGGCTGAGGCCGCAATGGGCGCACGGACGTACGGACGGCGCCGCATGTGTCCGATACGGTGACACAGGCTGTCTCCACATCGGACACCGGGCTCGCAGCATCCGCTGCAAGCCCTTGATTTCATGAGGATTCCTGATGGCATGGCACTTGCATTGATGGATGCGTGTCCATCGCCAACCAAGGAGCCCTCATGTCCCGATTTGTTCTTTCCTCCGCCGTTCTGTGGCTGGGTTCCAGCGCATTGAATGCGCATGCCGTGCCGCCCGGCGGCTTCGCCCCTTCAGGCCCTTCAGGCCCTTCAGCCCCTGGAGGGCCTGGCGCGCCGCACGCACAGGCCGTGCTTGAAAGCGCCGTCGCCCGGCTGCTGACCAATCCGTATGGAGAGGTGGACGGCCTGCGCCTGACCGACGGCACGGTGGTCCGGTTCCCGCCGCATATGTCCGACGCGCTCACGGCAGCCGTGAAGGTGGGCGACACGGTGCGCATCATCGGCCGCAGCGAAGCCGGTGGTGCGGTCAAGGCGGATGCCATCGTGAACTCGGCCAGCGGCCAGACCGTGTACGACCAGCCGCCCGCCCGCGACGGCGCCCGCCCCATGCCGCCGCACCTGCGCATGGCCGGCCTGCAGACGCAGCAGGCCCAGGGCCGCATCGAGGCCGTTCTCACCGGCCCGCGCGGCGATGCCAACGGCGTCATCCTGTCCGACGGCGCCATCGTGCGCTTCGCCCCCCATGCGCTGCAGCAGCCGCTGCAGCCGGGGCAGTTGTTTGCCGCCTCGGGCCTGGGCACGCGCAACGCGCACGGCACTTCGCTGGAGGCCACCAGCATGGGTACCAGCCTGTCGGACCTGCAGCCGCTGTACGACCGCGCGCGCTGACACCACCGCCCGGTCCCAGGGGCCGGGCGGGCTCCGGCCCCTTCCTGCTTCCTGCTTTCTGCTTTTCGGCTTGCCCGCTTTCCCGCCTTCACCGAACCCCACCATGTCCCCCAAGATCGCCCCCGTCCTGCTGCTGCTGATCTCCAACGTCTTCATGACCTTCGCCTGGTACGGGCACCTGAAGTTCGAGAACCGGCCGCTGTACCTCGTCATCCTGGTGAGCTGGCTGATCGCGCTGGCCGAGTACTGCTTTGCCGTGCCCGCCAACCGGCTCGGCCATGAGGTCTACAGCGCGGCCGAGCTCAAGACCATCCAGGAGGTGATCACGCTGGTGGTGTTCGCCGTCTTCTCCGTGCTCTACCTGGGCGAGAAGCTCACCCTCAACCACCTGGTCGGCTTCGGCTTCATCTGCCTGGGCGCCTTCTTCGTGTTCAAGGGCCCCCTGCGCTGAAGGAAGCCGCCATGCACCGCACACACCACCATGCGCGGCGCTGGCTGCCGGGGCTCAATTTCTTCCTGGCCGACGTGCGCGACGGCCTGGGACCGTTCCTGGGCGTGTTCCTGCTCGCCCAGGGCTGGCGGCTGGACGACATCGGCTACGTCATGGCCCTGGGCGGCATCGCGGGCATGCTGGCCACCACGCCGCTGGGCGCGCTGGTCGATGCCTCGCGCCGCAAGCGCAAGCTGCTGGCCGCGGCCATCGCCCTGCTGCTGGCGGGCAACCTGGCCATCTGGATCGCTCCGTCGCTGGCTGTGACGGCGGCATCGCAGGTCATCACCGGCGTGGTCGCGGCGCTCATCGCGCCCTGCCTGCTGGGCATCACGCTGCAGATCACCGGCCATGCGGACCTGCCCCGGCAGCTGGGCATCAACGAAGCCTGGAACCACGCAGGCAACGTGGCCACGGCCGCACTGGCGGGGGCCATGGGCCTGCGCTGGGGACTGCCTTCCGTCTTCGTGCTCATGGCCCTGATGGGCTGCGCCTCGCTGGCCTGCCTGGCGCTGATGCGGCTGGATGAAACCCCGCAAGGCACGCCGCCCCCAGAGCAGGCCGGGCCTTGCGCACCCGGCCTGCTGCACGTGCTCACGGGCACGCCGGCGCTGCGGGTGCTGGCCGTGGCCATGCTGCTGTTCCACCTGGGCAATGCCGCCATGCTGCCCCTGCTGGGCCAGGCCGCCGTGGCGCGCGGCCATGCCAACCCCAGCGGCTTCACGGCGCTGACCATCATCGTTGCGCAACTGGTCATGATCCCCATGGCCCTGCTCGCCGGGCGCCACGCCCAGCGCAGCGGCTACTGGCTGCTGGTCAAGGCGGCCCTGCTGTCGCTGCCGCTGCGCGGCCTGGTCGCCGCCACCTGGGATTCGGACTGGGCGCTGATCCCCGTGCAGGTGCTCGACGGCGTGGGCGCCGGGCTGCTGGGCGTTGCCCTGCCAGGCCTGGTCGCGCAGACGCTGCGCGGCACCGGCCACGTCAACGCAGGCCTGGGCGCCGTGATGACGCTGCAGGGCCTGGGCGCGGCCGCCAGCCCGGCACTGGCGGGCTGGATTGCACAGCGCTTCGGCTTTGATGCGGCCTTTCTTTCGCTGGGCGGCATCGCGGTGCTTGCCCTGGCGCTGTGCTGGTTCGGCGCGCCTGCCGAACCAAGGGCCGCACACCTCCAGCCAAAGACCTGAAATCAGGCCATGCGCTGCCCGCTTTCAGGGCATCTGGAAACATTTGGGGGCCTGGAAACATAGGAGAATTCCTAGGACCCGAATCAGAACCCGCGCCATCGCGGACTTGCCTCCCAGCGGCCAGCGCCTGCCGCCCCCGAATGACTGTCAAGAACAAGAAGCCTTCCGCGCGCAAGCGCAGTTCCTCCCCCGCCTCCAAGAAGAAAGCCTCCAGCCGCAGCGGACTGTGGCGCTCCATGCTCGCCGCCCTTGTGGCGGCAGCGGGCACCTTCCAGATCGCCAGTTGCAGCCTGGACCCGAACTGGCACCCCAAGCTTCCCGAGCCGCCCTTCCTGTCCACCCTGCCCATCCCGGGGCTGGAGCACCTGCGCAAGCAGCCGGAGACAGGCTCGGGCACGGCCTCCGGTGGCGGCAGCCCGCCAGCCGGCAGCATGGCCACGGGCTTTTCGCACTGCCGTGACTTCTTCCCCGGTGGCGAGCCGCCGGCCCTGCAGATCCAGCCCCAGCAGCGCGAGCTGTGCTTCAGCGCCTTTGCCGTGCTGCACAGCGGCCAGACCAAGACGCCCGTCTTCGTGGTGGAGCGCCTGAACCGCAAACTGCTGGACCAGGGCCAGGGCCTCAAGCGCAGCGACAAGTTCTATGCCGATGCCCGCCTGCCCCGCGCCGAGCGCGCCGAACTGGACGACTACCGCCGCTCCGGCTACTCGCGCGGACACATGGCGCCGGCCGGCGACATGTACTCGCCCGAGGCCATGGCCCAGAGCTTCAGCCTGGCCAACATGGTTCCGCAGGACCAGACCCACAACGGCGGCGTCTGGAGCAAGGTCGAGCAGGACACGCGCCGCTACGCCCAGCGCGCCCAGGGCGATGTCTATGTGTTCACCGGGCCGGTGTTCGACGGCCAGCCGCTCACCATCGGGCCGGGCAAGGTCCATGTGCCCAGCCATATCTTCAAGCTGGTCTACGACGCGAGCACGGGGCGTGCCTGGGCGCACTGGCAGGCCAATAGCCCGGATACGCGGATGAGTGCGCCGATCAGTTATGAGGAGTTCACTCGGAGGACGGGGATGCCGTTGTTGGCGGGGGTGATGAGGGGGCGGGGTTAGCGTTTCGCGCTGGTTGCTGGCGTGGGGTGGGGTCCTGTTTTTGACCCTGCCGGGGGGTTGTTTTTCGAGGCCGGGTCTCGGCCCGGCGGCCGACCTACTTTCCTTTGTTTCGCCACCGGTACGCCGGCCGAAGGAAAGTAGGCAAAGCAAAGGCGACCCGGATGTCCGCGACCCTCCGCTTCGCTGCGGGCAACCTGCGTCGTGGCGGCTGCGGGGTTTGCCGCAGAACTCGCTTTGCGCTTCGCGCGCCGCTCAAACAACTGCGGCAAGTCAGTTGACGAAGCAGTCCTGTCCTTCGGCAGGACTGCAACCCCGCAACCGCCACGACGCAGGCGCGGACATACGGGAGTGGGGAGAAGGGGGCGCGCGGTGCGCTGCGCCCTGCTGGCGCTGCGGCTCAGGGGGTTGCCGTGCGCCGGTCCAGAACCTTGTCTATCAGGCCCCATTCGCGGGCTTCTTCTGCGGTCATGAAGCGGTCGCGGTCCAGGTCGCGTTCCACCTCTTCGTAGCTGCGGCCGCAGTGCTGGGCGTACAGGCGTGTCACGCGGTCCTTGGTGCGCAGCATTTCCTCGGCATGGATGCGGATGTCGGAGGCCTGGCCCTGCACGCCGCCCAGCGGCTGGTGCACGTGCAGGCTGGCGTTGGGCAGGGCCATGCGGTGGCCGGGCTCGCCGGCCATGAGCAGGAAGGAGCCCATGGAGCGCGCCGTGCCCATGCACAGCGTGTGCACGGGTGACTTGATGAATTGCATGGTGTCGTACATGGCCAGGCCGCTGGTGATCACCCCGCCCGGCGAGTTGATGTAGAGATGAATGGGCTTGTCCGGGTTCTCCGCCTCCAGAAACAGCAGCTGCGCGCAGACCAGGGCAGAGATCGCGTCGTTGACCTCGCCGTTGAGAAAGATCACGCGGTCGCGCAGCAGGCGCGAGTAGATGTCGAAGGACCGCTCTCCGCGCGCCGACTGTTCGACAACCATGGGGACGAGCATCATCGATTCGCGCATGGGCGAACTCCTGTGTGTGGTGGTGAAAAAGAAAGGGCTGCGGCCCTGCGCCGCATGCCCCGTTGCCGGGGCCCTCAGGTCACGTGCATCAGGTTGCGTACATCAGGTCGCGTACATCAGGAAGCCGCCGTCGTTGGCCGCTTCCCTGGCGGGCTGCACCCGCGCATCGGTCAGCACATGGACGATGCGCAGCAGCGTGCCGCCATCGGCGCCGGGGCTGATCTGCAGGTCCACCGTGCTTTCAAGAAAGGGCGGCTCCGCCTCGCGCAGCCGCAGGCGCAGTTCCTGCTGCGGCACCTGCCGCAAAGGCTCGGCATGCTCGGTGCCCGGCAGCCACTGCGCGCGCAGCTCGGGAATGCTCAGCGCGCGCCAGACCTTCTCGGGCGGGGCGTCCAGCGCGTACTCCTGCACCAGCTCGCAGGCCGCATCGTCGGTGTCCATATTGCTCATCTTGTTCATTGGTCCATGTCCTTGAGCAGGCCCTTGAGTGCATCCACGCGCTGCGGCCAGTAGGCGCGGTACTTCGCCAGCCAGCCCGCAATCAGCGCCAGCCCTTCGGGATCAACCTCGTAATGCATGAAGCGCCCCTGCCGCTGCTCGCTCACCAGCCCCGCGTTGCGCAGCACCGCCAGATGCTGGGACATGGCCGACTGGCTGATCTCCATCCCCTCGCGCAGCGCGCTGGCATGCATGCTGCCAGCGGCCAGCTTCTCGAAGATGGAGCGGCGCGTAGGGTCGGCCAGGGCCTTGAAGATGTCGTTCTCGGGCATGGCGACACTTTAGCAACCACTTATTTCAAACGCAAGCCCCGCACGCCAATCCCACCGCCACGCCCTCATCCGCAAACCGCTTGGCCGCCTTGAGCAGATAGCTCACGGCATAGAGGATGGGGTCGTCAGCCTCGTCGCCGTTCAGATGGTCCACCACCTCGATGGCATAGCCCAGGTCCACCGCCGTGTCGTGCAGCAGGCCGAGCAGTTCCTTGTCCTGCGGCTCCAGCGACTGCGCCTGATCGGCCTTCACGTAGTAGATGCGCAGCAGGTCGCGGCAGACGCAATTGATGGCCGTGATGTTGTGGCGGGTGTGCAGGTCCAGGACATCCAGCGCGGCGCCCATGTGCAAGACGGCGTCTATGGCGAGGTCGTCGAGCCGAGGCGCGGCAGAAGCCGCCGTTGAAGGATCGGGATGATGATGCATCCTGCGATGCTCGTTGAATCGGCGAGGGGCGTCTCTACGGAATTCGTAGAACGGAAGGCAAGCCAGGATGGTTGTCTTCGGCTTGGATACGACGATGGCGGCCACCCGTGGAAATGTCTCACCGGATTGCGCAAATCCTCGGAGTGCCGACTGCCTACCTTTACTGCGAGGACGATGATCTTGCTGAAGTGATCCTGGCATGGAGCAAGCTGGCTCGCGGTGGTCGGGCGCAGGCGAAAAAAGCTGTGCTGGGGTTGGTGGCTGAGCGCTAGGGCGAACAAACGGCAGCCCCTATGACGGCATGTTGGCAGGATTAAGCGACTAGGGATCGCTGCCTGCGTATTGATGTCGCCAAGGCAGGCTGCTCTTTTCAGACGATGGCAAACGGCCAGAAGCTGCTGTTGGCAATGACTGCTTGGCTGACCGCTTTATTAGTCAACACCGCAGCAGCCTATGAGTCGGCATCGCGGTGAAGAGTGTCAAACGTTTGCCTAGCTTCCCGAAAGTGGTCTGCATTCTCGACGATCCACGTCCACAGCGGCACCATGCGCAGGAGCAACTCCATGCCGGTTTCCGACAGCTCGTATTCCACCCTGGGCGGCACCTCTTCGAAGTCATGGCGCAGCACTAAGCCATCACGCTCCAACTGCCGCAGTGTCAGCGTCAGCATGCGCTGGGTGACGCCGTGCATACGCCTGCCAATCTCCGCGTGGCGCAGCCTGCCATACACCCCCAGCGTATGAAGAATGCCAAGCGACCAGCGGTTTCCGGCATGCGCAAGCACCTCGCGTCGCACCCCATCGTCATCGTCTCGCAGGCCATCGCAAACGTTCTGCGCGTATTGAAGAATTTCGTCTCGGTTCACTGTGGTTTTGCTCTCGGTATCACGCGTGTGCCTTCTTACATCATCTTCGGTGCGTGGCTAGACTGCCAGAACTCTCTCATTCTCCTGTCCACACGATGAACCAATTAGACCCTAGCGCGACGTCTCGAAACATCCTCGTCCTCGGTGCCGGCGAACTCGGCCTGCCGGTGCTTCGCAACCTCGCACTTCGCGCCAAGAGCGTGGCTGGTAGCAAGATCAGCGTGCTGCTGCGCGCCAGCGCCGTGGAATCCTCCGAGCCTGCCAAGCAGCGGGATATCTCGGAGATTCGTAGCCTCGGCATCGAGATCGTCCTGGGCGACCTAGTGAAAAGCTCCATCGATGAGCTTGCCGTGGTTTTCGCACGCTATGACACGGTGATCGGGTGCGCTGGCTATGCAGCCGGCATCAACACACCGATGAAGCTGGCGCGGGCCGCGCTGCAGTCAGGCATTCCCCGGTACTTCCCCTGGCAGTTTGGGGTCGACTTCGACGTGATCGGCCGGGGTGGCCCGCAGGACATCTTCGACGCACAGCTCGACGTGCGTGAGCTGCTGCGCAGCCAGAATCAGACGGAGTGGGTCATCATCTCCACCGGCATGTTCATGAGCTACCTGTTCGAGCCCGAGTTCGGCGTCGTCGACCTGCACAACGATGCGGTCCACGCCCTGGGAAGCCTCGATACCGCAGTGACGTTGACCACTCCCGACGATATCGGCGCGCTGACGGCCGAAGTGGTGTTCGCCCAACCCCGCATCCGCAACGAGATTGTGTATCTGGCAGGCGACACCGTGACTTACGGCGAGGTGGCGGACAAGCTGGAGGCGGGCCTTGGCCGCTCTTTCACCCGGTCGGTATGGACCGAGCAGTACCTGCTGGATGAACTGGCGCGCGACCCGCAAAACATGATGAGCAAGTACCGTGCAGCCTTTGCCCAGGGGCGCGGCATGTCGTGGCCCAAGAGCGGCACGTTCAACCAGCGCCGCTCCATTCCGGTAACGGACGTGTCGTCGTGGATTCATGCCAACCTGGCATCTCGCCGCGCCGAATGATGGGGTTTAAGGCGAGCGCTTCTGGCTTCTCAGTTGGCAACGGAATCTGTCCGCAATCAGCGACGATGGCTCGAAAGCCGACTCCCGCAAACTGAAACTGAGCGACAGCAACGGGTCGCCAGCCGACTGCTGGCCGCCAGATTCAGGCTGGTTGTGCTCTGTGAACTGATGCGCAACGAGCCCGAACCTGCCATTGCCTGCAAGCGCCATTCATGCAGCAAAAGCAACTGGCTACGGAGCAAATTGCATCGAGCAATCCGAAGCCCTGAAGTGCACGTTCACCGCATCGGCCGCACAGGCCACGCCGGTCAGAAAGGCTTGGCTCCGAGTCTTGCGACTATGAACGACATGGACTCGGTCGGGAACATCGAACAGATGCAAGCGGATCGTCAACTTTGTCTGCACTGCATTGACGGAAATGCCTCACTGCCACAGGTTTTTTGCCGCAGCATAGTTGGACCTTCCGCAACCTACCCGAGAGGTACCCCATGGCTGAACAAGCGACCCAGGACAAGCAACCTCAACCTGACCCGGCCGAGTTCAATGCGTTCTTTCCATCCCGCTACTCGCTCAGTCAGTTCACGTCGCCCAAGTCCGACCTGCGGGATGCCGATTACGCGACAACCTATCAAGGGAGCAAGAAGATCCTGATGATAGGCGCGGACGAGCGCTACCTGCTGACCGACAACGGCAGCTTCTTTTCCACCGGCAACCATCCCGTCGAAACCTTGCTGCCCATGTACCACCTCGACAAGGCAGGCTTCGCCTTCGACGTGGCAACGGTTTCGGGAAATCCCGTCAAGTTCGAGTTCTGGGCCATGCCCTCCGAAGACGAGACGGTCAAGGGCTTCTTCAACAAGTACCACCCGCAGTTCAAGGAGCCGCTGCGCCTGTCGTCTGTGCTTGCGCAGGGCCTGGAGCAATATGCAGCCATCTTCGTGCCTGGCGGGCATGGCGCGCTGATCGGCCTGCCCGACAGCCGTGACGTGGGAGCGGTGCTGGAATGGGCGGCCGCCAACAACCGGTTCGTCATCTCCCTGTGCCACGGCCCTGCCGCCTTCCTCGCGGTTGGCGACAGCGACATCTACCGTGGCTACAAGATATGTGCCTTCCCCGATGCGCTCGACGCGCAGACCCCCGACATCGGCTACATGCCGGGTCACCTGACCTGGAAGTTCGGCGAAAGACTCAAGGCCTTGGGCATCGAGATCGTGAACGATGGCATCTCGGGCGCGGTGCACCGGGACCGCCAGCTCATCACGGGCGACAGCCCGCTGGCTGGCAATGCGCTCGGCAAGCTTGCCGCCGAAACCTTGCTCGCGGAAGTCGCGGCCTGAAGTAAACGTTTCCGTTTCGTGTTGTCAGCCGCAGCAAGGCGAAGTTCGACTCAGGGTCGTTCCACTGTCGCCTTTTCCGCTGGCGGCTGCAGCCCGTCTGCCAGCGCCACACCCAGCGCGTCAATGACCGCCCGCACGCCCGGCACGTTGCGGCGGTCGCGGTGATAGGCCAGGTACACCGGGCAGGACGGCAGTGGCGCGTCCACCTCCAGCCGCACCAGGCCGGGCACGGCATGGGCCATGGCGTCGGGCAGCAGGCAGATGCCCTGACCTTGCTCCGTGGCCTCCTGGCGGGCCAGGTCGGAGCCGGATCGAAAGACGAACCGGGTGGCGCCCCGGCTGGCCAGCCACAGGTTGGAGGCGTCCTGCCTGCCGGTGGCCAGGTCCTGTCCCACGAAATCGTGGCTGGCGAAGTCCTGCACGCGCAGGTGGCGACCCGGCAGGCGCTGCTCGACATAGCCGTGCGAGGCGTACAGGCCAAACGTCAGTTGCCCCGCCCATTTCTCCACCACCACGGCCGAGCTGGAGCGCCCGACCCTGAGCGCCACATCCACTTCGCGCCGCCCGACATCCGTGAAGCGCGACTCCACGGCCACTTCGATATGCAGGCCGGGATGCGCGCCTCTCAACTGCGAGAGCACGGCGGTCACGGGCTTCACGAAGCCCTCGCCCATGCTGACGCGGATGGTGCCGGTCAGCGCATGGGCCTTCTCATCGGGCCGGTCGTCGCGCTTGATGCCACCCAGTCCCAGCTCGAACTGCTCGGCCAGCTCCACCAGTTCCATCGCATCGGGCTCGACCGTCGTCCCTGCGCTGCTGCGGTGTACCAGGGCGCGGCCCAAAGATTGCTCCAGCGCCTCGATGCGCCGCGCGACGGTGGAGGTGGACAGGCCCAGGGCAGCGCCTGCGGCAAGCAGGCTTTGGTGGCGGTGAAGCGCCAGGAGCACGCGCAGGTCATCCCAGGTGGTGGGCGGTTGGTTTTTCATGAATGCAAATCAGCTTACCAGCGCTGCCCATTCCCAGCCGGGCACCCCGTCGCAATACTCGAGTGCATGAAAACCCCTTTTGATTTCTCCCAGAAAACCGTCCTGGTGACCGGCGCCTCCATGGGCATCGGCGAAGTATTCGCCAGGGAACTTGCCCGCCGTGGCGCCAAAGTCGTGCTGATCGCGCGCAGCCGCGACAGGCTCGAGAAGCTCGCCAGCGAATTGCCCGGCGCCGAATTCCTGGTCGAGGACCTGGCCACACCCGGGGCAGCCCGGCGGGTCTTCGATGCCGTCAGCGCCAGGGGCCTGCTGCCGGATCTGCTGGTGAACAACGCCGGCTTCGGCACCCACGGCAGGTTTGATGAACTGGCGCTGGACATGCAGCGGGAGACCATCGACCTGAATGTGGGTGCCCTGGTGGAGCTGACGCACCTGTGTCTCCCCGCACTGGAGCAGCGCCAGGGCGGCGTCATCAACATCGCCTCCACGGCAGCGTTTCAGCCGGTCCCGTACATGGCGGTCTACGCCGCGACCAAGGCCTTTGTCCTTTCGTTCAGCGAAGCGCTCTGGGCCGAGTACCGGCCGCGCGGCGTGCGCGTGCTGGCGTTGTGCCCGGGCGCTACCGACACGGCGTTCTTCGCCCGCGCCGGCGAGGCCGCATCCTTCGGGAAAAAAGCGTCCAGCGAGGACGTGGTTCGCCTGGGGCTGATAGCCTTCGACGACAACCGCGCCTCGGTGGTGCACGGTTGCGCCAACTACCTGACGGCCCTGGGCGCCCGCGTTGCCACGCGCGAGTTCATGGCCCGGTTCACGGCGCGCGTGATGAGGCCTGCCGCGCAGCCGGCTTGAAGACGACTGGCCAGAGACAGCGATAGAAAAACCTGTCACCTCCCCAACCCTAGCCCAGCACAAGCCTTGCTAGCCTTGGCACATGCTGATCTCCGAACTCGCCCAGCTCACGGGCGTCTCCATCCACGCGCTGCGGCACTACGAGCGCGCGGGCCTGCTCAAGCCCCGGCGCCTGCCCAATGGCTACCGCGACTATCCGCGCTCGGCCCGGCGCGAGGTGGTGTTCATCGCCATGTCCCGCGCGCTGGGGTTCGGGCTGCCGCGCATTGCGGAGAACCTGCGCGCCTGGCGTGCGGGGCGCATAGGTCCCGGTGACCTGGCCGATGCCGTGCAGCAGCGCGTGCAGGAGATAGACGAACAGATCGCCGCGCTGCAGGCCCAGCGCGCCCAGGCCCTGGACCATGTGCAGTGGCTGCGCGCCCGCCAGGCCGAGCGGGATCTGGCGCAGACGGCACCGGCCCCAGCCAGCACCCCCGACAAACCCGCCGCGCCCTGGCCGCGCGTGCGCCGTGCCGCTTCACCCACCACGAAGGAGACAAGCCATGACTGAGCCGACCACGCACCCCACCCCATCCACCCAGGCGCTGCAGAACGCCGTGCTGGCCATGCCCATGGCGCGCACCCTGGGCCTGCGCTTCGTGCGGGCCGAGCCCGGCGCCACCGAGCTGGAAATGCCCATTGCCGATGCCCTGTGCTTTCAGCCGGGCCAGTTGCAGGCCACGGCGATCTTTGCGCTGGGCGACTTTGCGGCGGTGTCGGCCGCAGGTTCACTGCTGCCTGCTGGCTGGGCCAATGCCACGGTGGACGGCAGCGTGAAGCTCTTCGCCCCCGCACGCGGCACCCACCTGCGGGCGCGCGGCCGCGTGGTGGATGCCGGCCGCGTGCTCAGCATCTGCGCAGCCAACCTGTACGCGGTGGCGGAGGATGGACATGAAACGCATTGCGCGACATGGCTGGGGACGGCGCGCAATCTGGAGCCCAGGCCAGCACGGGCCTGAGGGCGCTCCCGCCCCCTCCCCACCCCGTATGTCAGCGCCTGCGTCGTGGCGGTTGCGGGGTTGCGAGGTTGTCGAAGGGCAGACGACCTCGCCAAGGCCACCACGGCTACAAGCTTTCCTTCAAGCCAATCTTCTCTTCAGATAGAGACTCTCGCCTATTGTGAATAAGCAATACCAACATCACACAGGACATGAGAGAAGAAAACGAGAAAATATAGTTGATCAGGGAATAACTGGAGCCATGAAAACCCAATGAAATTGGAGCAAAAAATATCACTGCATAAATAGTCCAAAAAATCATTCTTGATGACCAATAAAGACCTAGCCCGCCAGAAATTGTTGCCGCATAGAAGAACACCACATCCGTAACTCCTTTGCACACCAAGGAAAGGAATCCCTCACCGACAATTTGAGAACCATTCGCTTCTGATATTTCATAGAACAGCATGAATACAGACAATGCAACAACTGGAATAATGGCACAAAAAATCATCAATAACGATGAATCTCTAATGAACTGAAATTGCACTACCCATTTTCCACGATTTTTGGATATCTCCATTGCCAGAAGTGCACAGACTCCCATGGCAGGCAGTTCTGCCAACAGCAATATGGCAGAAGCTTGAGATTGAATTGCAGAATACATTGCACCCAGCCCTGCAACAGACATTGACAATATATAAAGCAGATATTTCCCAAAGAACGCATTGGCATAGCCAGGGATCAAAACGGAAAATATTCTTCTGCCAGGCAATGCACGAAAATTGAATGAAAATCTGAATTGACAGTATTTCCGCATCAAAGCATATGCGGCAACGGAAAAAATGATGTCACTGAACAGATAGGCAAGAGCGACAGAATCATCGCTCATCCACTTATTCTTCCCAAGCAGCACCAGCACAACAATCACACAGGCTGCGTGGAAAAAAACCTGCCACATTCTGAATTTTGCAACGATGGCAGTATGTGATCTTGACTCAAGAACGCAGCCACATACATTGATGATTCCGAAGAAGGGAATACACAGAATTATCAATCTTGCCTGGGATATGGCTCCATCCAATAGCTCCTCTGGCAAACCGGATATCAGGGTTTTCGAGATAACAGGAAGCCAATACACCAGAATAAAACAAAACCCGGTGTACAGGAATACCAGCCAAAACAGCAAACTGATGAGCGAGTCCGATTGCTCCTTATCTTTGCTGGCAGCCATTTCTGAAAAGAAGATGGCGCCAATACTCGCAGGCAATACAAAGAAAAGTGATGCAAAGGAAAGGGCTATGCTGAATTGGGCAACGAGAGTCGAGCTATAAAAACTAATGGCAAAAATGGTGACCATGGAGGCAAGCGGTGGGGCGGAGCGCCCCACTGCAAGATCAAATACCCGCTTTGCATCGCCAGGCCTCATACTTGATCCTCCTCCGCAGAATCAAAACCCATGATATATGACCCGAATTCTTTGAAATGAAGATCCTGGTCTTCTTTGATAGAGCGATTCATTTTCCTTGTCCTCCGCCCCTCTCATCCAGGAATATGGACCACCATAACAATGGCGGCCAAATATATTGGTGCAATCCTCGAAATACATCTGGATGCAGCAATAGAAGAATCTTTTAATTCGATATGAATAAATCAATCATTCATTGCAAAAATGCATGATGCAATCGGACTGATCTGAAAGTATTGATACACAGCCTGGGCTGCACCAGCGCCTGAATGGAATCCGCAGTCTGCCGACCCTGCTTTTACATCGGCGACTCATATGCACGCCACTGCGCTGTGGCGATTGCATTGCAGTCCTGCCGAAGGACAGGACTGCCCCATTGCCTGACGCGGGTCCAAAACAGACCCGGCCAGTCAACTCACCCCCGCAGCTTCGCCCGCCGCGCCTTCACCGCCGCAGCCAGCTGCTCCAGCACAGGCACGGTCTGCTCCAGGCTGATGCAGGCATCGGTCACGGACACGCCATGCGCCAGCGGCTGGCCGTCCACGATGTCCTGCCGCCCTTCCTGCAGGTGGCTTTCGATCATCAGCCCCGTGATGCGGGCATCGCCACCGGCGATCTGCTGGGCCACGTCGGCCGCCACGTCGATCTGGCGGCGGTGCTGCTTGCTGCTGTTGGCGTGGGAGACATCGATCATGACCTGCGGGCGCAGGCCTGCGCCTTCCAGCAGGGCGCAGGCGGCCTGCACATGCTCGGCGCCGTAGTTGGGCTGCTTGCCGCCGCGCAGGATGACGTGGCAGTCGCCATTGCCGCGGGTCTCGAAGATGGCGGACTGGCCCATCTTGGTCATGCCCATGAAGGCGTGGGGCGCGCTGGCCGCCTGGATGGCATCGCTGGCCACCTTGACGCCGCCGTCCGTGCCGTTCTTGAAGCCCACGGGGCAGGACAGGCCGCTGGCCAGCTGGCGGTGGCTCTGGCTTTCCGTGGTGCGCGCGCCGATGGCGCCCCAGCTGACCAGGTCGCTGATGAATTGCGGCGACAGCAGGTCCAGGAATTCCGTGCCCACGGGCAGGCCCAGGGCCAGCACGTCCAGCAGCAGGGCGCGGGCCATTTCCAGGCCTTCGTTGATGGCGAAGCTGCCGTCCAGGTGCGGGTCGTTGATGTAGCCCTTCCAGCCCACGGTGGTGCGGGGCTTCTCGAAGTAGACGCGCATGACCACGAGCAGCTCGCCGGCCAGGGCGTCGGCCTGGGCCTTGAGCTGGCGCGCATAGTCCATGGCCTGGTCGTGGTCGTGGATGGAGCAGGGACCGACGACGACGATGAGCCGGTCGTCCCGGCCCTGCAGCACGTCCGAGATGGCGGCGCGGCTGGTTTCCACCAGTTGCTGCGCGGCTTCGGGCGCGGGCAGCCATTCCTGCAGCAGGGCCGGGGTGATCAGGGGGCGCACGGCCTTGATGCGCAGGTCGTCGATGCGGGTGGTGTCGTGCGTGCTCAGGGGCACGGCACTGCGTTGTACGTGGGTGGGGGTGGTCATGACGCTATTGTCGCGCCTTGAGGTTTCCCGACCGGGGCGGCGCAAGTGGCTTGCCCGCCCCTTGGCCTTGACTTACTGAGCCGCCGGTGCCGGTGCCGGTGCCGGTGCCGGTGCCGGTGCCGGTGCCGGTGCCGGTGCCGGTGCCGGTGCTGGTGCCGCTGCTGGCGCAGGCGCAGGTGCGGACCCTGGTGCAGCCGGCACAGCGGCCGGTGCCGCGCCGTACTGCCAGCCGGCGGGCAGCAGGCCATCGACCCAGTGCAGGCGCCAGGCCATCAGCGCCAGCAAGGCCACCACGGCCAGCGCCACCAGGGTGTTGCGCAGGCCGTTGCCTTCCGCATAGGGATCGCCCGCCGTGCGCCGTGCACCCACCGGCACCTTGGCGGTCTGCGAGAGGCTGCGGCCCAGCGGCAGGTTGATGCGCATGCGGCCGTTGATGGCCCAGCCGCTGGCGTCCAGGATGGGCCCCAGGCTGCGCTGGCGCAGCTTGAGCCAGGCAATCATCATGCTGGGCCCGGAGATGGCCGCGATGAGGCCGACCAGGGCCACGGGAATCCAGGGCCCCAGGTCGATGAACTTGCCGAAGATGCCCACCAGCACGGCGCTGATGGAGCCCAGGGCCACGCCCAGGGCGGCCACGGTGCCCACATCGGTCTTGCGCGATGCGGCCGCAGCGGTGGCGGCTGTAGCAGCTGTGGCGTTGGCCGCAGCGGTGCCGGGCGCCGTGACCAGCTGGCCGGCCTGTGTGCCCAGGCTGGCGGTCACGCCCTCTTCCTTGGCCGAGGCGCGCTTGGCCACCTGTTCCTCCACCATGCGCAGGAATTTCTTGTAGGGCAGGAAGAAGGCCTGGCCGATGCTGGTGGGGTTCTCGATGAGCTTGACGATGGTGGCGTCCCAGTCGTTGCCCGCGCGGTCATAAAACACGCCGTTGCGGCCCACGAAGAGAAAGTCCACGTCGCCCGCCGTGAAGGCCGCGACGATGGCTTTCTTCTTGCCCTCGCGCCGCAGCTCGCAGTAGGCCAGGCAGGTCTTGGCGCGGCCGGCCAGCGCGGCGTGGGCGGCGGTGTCGCTCACTTCCACGGTCAGGTCGCAGCTGCGCGCATCCAGGTAGAGCGTGCCGGCCTGGAAGGCCGCGCCCTCGCGCCGGTAGAAGCTGCTGAACGAGACGAAGTTGTTGAGCAGCGCCAGCAGGTCGCGCTGCAGGCGGATGAGCTTTTCCAGCGCCACGGCCTGCAGGCTGTGTTCCTTCTCGGACTCGTCCTGGGCAATGAGGTCCAGCAGCGCGGCTTCCTGCCCGCCGTCCAGCAGCGCCTGCACCTCCTGTTGAGGCAGGGCATCGAGCGGCGTGGCGGGCCGGGCCGCCAGCCATTGGCGGCAGGGCTGCAGGGCGGCCTTGACCTGCTCCCACTGCGCGGCGGTGATCTCCTGCAGGTCTTCGCCCAGCACGGGCTGCACGGCCTGCTCGCGCAGGGCCTGCAGCGCGCCGGCCCAGGCGGGGTTGACGCCCTGCGCCAGCGGCAGCGCGCGGTCGGCCGCCACGGCGGCCAGCGGCAGGGAGGCAATGGCCTGGGCGCCGCTGTCCAGCACTTCGCGGCCCAGGGCGGCATAGCCTTCGATGGAGGGGTTGAGCGGGTCCTGCGCGCGCGTGTCGAAGGCGGCCAGCCGCGTGCGTGCGAAGAAGTCGTCCACCTTGGCCTGCACCGCGTCCACGGCGCGGGCGGCGGCCAGGGCCTGGTCGCGCTCGGCAATGCCGCAGCCCAGGGCCTCGGCGCCTGCATGCCAGTCGCGCAGGGAACGCAGGTCGGCATAGAAGGACTCGGCCTGCTTGCGTGCGATGCCGGCCACGCCATCGGCGCCCGCCGCCGTGCCGTAGGCCTTGCCGATGCGCTCGACCAGCGCGGCCAGCGCCTTGTCGTCCCCGGCGGTGGCGGGGCTGACGATGCCGTCGCCATTGAAGCGCATGGCAGCCAGGGAGGCCAGGCGCTCGCGCACCTGGGCCAGGCTCAGCGCGGCGCCGCCGGCCTGGCCGGACAGGGCCAGCATGCGCTCGGCCTCGGCATGCAGCAGGGCGCCCTGCTCGCTGTCGCGCTCCAGGCTGGACAGTTGCAGCACGTCGCCGCCATCGGCCAGCACCTGGGGGTCACGCACGCGCGCCACGGCCCATTGGCAGGCGGCGATCAGTTCGGGCGGGCGGATGCGGCCGTCCTTGTCTTCGTCGATCAGGTCCAGCGTGTCGCTGTCGAACTCGATGCCGCGCGTGGGGCAGGCCAGGGCCACCCACAGCTTCTGGTCCAGCTCGCCGATGTGCGCAATGTCCTGCCCGGTGCGGATGACCACCTGGTCCACTCCACCGGCGCGAAAAAACTCCCAAGCATGTTGCTGCTGCATGAAATACCCAACGGCCGCTCTGGCCAACATTCAAAAAACGAAAACGAAAAACGGAAAAAGGGCCGCAGTTTAAAAGTCATTCGGCCTGCTCAATTGAAGACATTTGTCAACGATGGGCGTCAGCACAGGCTGTCAGGGCTGGCGCTTTGTGTGAAAATAAAAGCACTGAATAGATACTTTATTACCTCCATGCCCTCCAACTCCACCGCGTCGGCCCCTCAACAAGGCCGGGACAAGCTGCACCTGCAGCTGGCGCGGCTGTTCCGCAGCAAGGTGTCCACGGGCGCCTGGCCCGTAGGCAGCGCCATTCCCACGGTGCAGGAGCTGGAGGCGCTGCATGGCGTGTCGCGCACCACGGTGCGCATGGCACTGGGCGCCCTGGTGGCAGAGGGCCTGCTGCTCACGCGCAAGCGCGGCGGCACGCGGGTGATTGCGGCGCCCTACAAGCCGCCGTCCTTTCTGCTGCCCACCAGCTGGAAGGAGCTGGTGGCCTTTGGCGCCCACATCGGCCAGATCACCCTGCACACCGGGCGCGACTGCCTGCCGCCGATTCCCGAAGGCTTCCCCGACGTGGGCCGCATGGCCCCCGCCTACGTGCACCTGCTGCGCGTGTACGACCATGACGCGGCGCGGTTCTGCCTGTCGCAGCTGTACCTGGAGCAGGAACTGTTCCCCGAGATCGAGGCCCAGTTGGAGCGCAGCTCCCTGGCCGTGGCCCTGAGCAGCGACCCCTCGCGCATTGCCGTGGCGCGCCAGCACCTGAGCGTGGCGCCGGCCGACGAACTGGCCGCCGAGCACCTGGGCGTGGCCCTGGGCACGCCGCTGATGCAGGCGCTGCGCTGGGCCTGCAACGCCGATGGGCTGCTGATCTACTGGGCACGGGTCCGCTTTCTCAGCGAGTACGTGCATATGGAAATGGATCTCCTGAAATGAACCCCACCCCCTCCACCCCGGCTTGTCGCCCGCATGCGGGCCGCGTGGCCTGGATCACCGGCTCGACCAGCGGCATCGGCCTGGCCGTGGCGCGCCATCTGGCCAGCGAGGGCGCAGCCATCGCGCTGCATGGCCAGGCCGCCGCATCGGCCGAGACCGATGCGCTGGTGCGCGAGATCGCCCAAACGCATGGCGTGCCGGTGCGCCACTACGGGCTGGACCTGCGCGACGGCAGCGCCATCGCACCGCTGGCGCAGCGCATTGCGACCGAGATGGGCGCCATCGACATCCTGGTCAACAACGCAGGCATGCAGCATGTGAGCCCGCTGCTCGAATTCCCGGCCGGCAAGTGGGACGAGCTGCTGGCCGTCAATCTCTCGGCGCCCTTCCACGCCATCCAGGCCTGCGCGCCGCAGATGCTGGAGCGCGGCTGGGGCCGCATCATCAATATCGCCTCGGTCAGCGGGCTGGTGGGCGTGGCGCGCAAGCCGGCCTATGTGGCCAGCAAGCACGGGCTGATCGGGCTGACCAAGTCGGTGGCGCTGGAGTTCGCCACCACGCCCGTGACCTGCAACGCCATCTGCCCCGGCTGGGTGCTGACGCCACTGGTGCAACGACAGATCGATGCGCTGGCCGCGCGCGAGGGGCTGGATGCCGACGCGGCGGCGCGCAAGCTGCTGGGCGCCAAGCAGCCCTCCCAGGCCTTCGTGACCGTGGAGCAGGTGGCGGCGCTGGCCGGTTTCCTGGCCAGCGAGCAGGCCGCCCAGGTGCGCGGCGCACACTGGAACATGGACGGCGGATTTGCCGCCGCCTGACCCCGGCCCGCCCCGCCTCGCCTCGCCCTGCCCCGCCAAACCCCTTTTCATACCAACGACAGACAAACCCAACCAGGAGAGACAGATGTCCTTGAACGAAACCCATGACGCAGGCCTGCGCAGCTGGGTGGCCTCGGCCAACACCGGCGCCAGCGACTTCCCCATCCAGAACCTGCCGTTTGCGGTGTTCCGCCGCGCAGGCAGCCAGGAGGCCTGGCGCGGCGGCGTGGCCATTGGCGACCAGGTGCTGGACCTGGCGCGCGCAAGCGCCCTCAAGGCCATGGGCGATGCCGTGCAGCCGCAGCTGGAAGCCGCTTCGCAACAGCACCTGAACGGCTTCATGGCCATGGGACCTGCCGCCTGGTCGGCCCTGCGCCTGGCACTGTCGCGCGCGCTGCGCGAAGGCGCTGCCGCACAGGCGGCGCTGCAGGATTGCCTGGTGGCCCAGTCCGACGTGGAGTACACGGTGCCGGCCCAGGTGGGCGACTACACGGACTTCTATACCTCGGTGCACCACGCCACCAACGTCGGCAAGCTGTTCCGCCCGGACAACCCGCTGATGGAGAACTACAAGTGGGTGCCGATTGGCTACCACGGCCGTGCGTCCAGCCTGCGCGTGTCGGGCGTGGACTTCCGCCGCCCCATGGGCCAGCTGAAGGCGCCCGACGCCACCGCACCCGCGCTCAAGCCCTGCGCACGCCTGGACTATGAGCTGGAGATGGGCATCTACACCGGCGCCGGCAACGCCTGGGGCGAGGCGATTTCCATGGACGAGGCAGAGAACCACATCTTTGGCCTGTGCCTGCTCAACGACTGGTCGGCGCGCGACATCCAGGCCTGGGAATACCAGCCGCTGGGCCCCTTCCTGTCGAAGAACTTCGCCACCACGGTCTCGCCCTGGGTCGTGACGCTGGAGGCGCTGGAGCCCTACCGCACGGCCTTCACGCGGCCCGCCGCAGATCCCCAGCCCCTGCCCTACCTGAGCTCGGCCGCCAATTCCGAGCGCGGCGCGTTCGACGTGCAGTTGAGCGTGGCGCTGGAGACCGGCCGCATGCGCGCCGAAGGCCGGGCCGCCCAACAGATCACCCACACCAGCTACCGACACGCCTACTGGACCATGGCCCAGCTGGTGGCCCACCACAGCGTCAACGGCTGCGACCTGCAGCCCGGCGACCTGCTGGGCACGGGCACGCTGTCCGGCCCCACCTCCAGCGAGGCCGGTGCGCTGCTGGAGCTGACCGAAGGCGGCAAGAAGCCCGTGGCGCTGGCCAATGGCGAGAGCCGCACCTTCCTGCAGGATGGCGATGCCGTGATCCTGCGCGGCTGGTGCGAGAAGCCGGGCGCCGCGCGCATCGGCTTCGGCGAGTGCCGCGCCACCGTGCTGCCCGCGCGCCAGGCCTGATGGCAAAGGCAGATTGATCGGGGCCGATGGAGGGGCCCGATTGATCTGCGCGATTGATCTGCGCGATGGATCTGACCGATTGATTCACCCGATCGATCCGCCCGAATGTCGTGATTCCGACAGCCATGAGTGCATGACACAATTGCTGACATGCCCGCCCCATCGGAAGACGCCATCTCAGCACCTCCCGCCACCATCGACTTCGGAAGGCAGGCGGCCCCTGCCCGGCAGGAGCCCGCCTTTGCCGAGCCCGGCAGTGCCAGCAGGCCCGACACGGCCGACTCTCCCAAGAGCCCCAGCAAACTGCCGCCCTCGATAGCCAGCGCCTTCGCCGCCGCAGCCTATGCGCTGCAGCACGGCGATGACGCCGCTGCCCCCAACGAGCGGGCAGGCGCCGGCGCACATTCCGGCGTCACCAGCTTCACGGGCGGACAGGGCACCGGCCTGATGCCGGGCCTGTACGCCAGCCTGATTGGCGAGCCCTCACGCGACTACTACCTGCGCCTGTTCGAGCGCTTCGATGCGCTGGGAAAGCCCTTGCCTACCTGGAACCTGGCCGCAGGCCTGTTCACCCTGCCCTGGTGCGGGCTGCGCGGGCTGTGGCAAGAGGGCGGCCTCTATGCGCTGGCCGCCGGCGGCACGGGCCTGGTCTGGGGCCTGCTGCTGCGCCCCGCGCTGGGCCTGCCCCCGGCGATTGCCCACGGCATCGATGCCACGCTGATCCTGCTGGCCATTGCCATTCCCGGCCTGGGCGCCAATGCCCTGTACTGGCACCATGTGCGCCGCCACACGCTGCAAGCCATTGGCGAGGCCCCCAACATGGCCGCAGCGCACGAACGCCTGGCCCGCCGCGCGGCCACGCCCCTGCGCAAGCGCCTGGCCGTGGCGGCCGGTGCGGTGCTTGCCGCCGCTGCCGGTGCAGGCATCTGGGCGCTGTCGGGCATGCCACATTTCATGGCGGCACAGACCGAGGCGATCCCGTCCGAATCCATACCGGCCGCTGCACCAGTTGCGCCAGCTGCACCAGCCGTGGCGCCAACGCCCGCCGCAGCCGTACCTGCCGTTGAAACGCCAAGGACGGAACCGGCGCCCGCGCCCGCACCCGCACCCGCACCCGCCCCCATACCCCAGCCGCAAGAGCCGGTTGCCCAGACCGAGGCGCGCCCTGATCCGCAAGCGCCCTTGCCCGCTGCCGGCAGCACCGTCTCCGGCACGGTCGAACCCATGCCCGGAGTGGCAGCGACCGGCGCCGCGGGTGCCGTCGCGGCCACTGCAGCGGCAGCCATTCCCGTCAAGGCCGCGTTGGTGCCAGCCAAAGCACCTGCGCCTGCGCCAGCGTCCGTGCACGCAGCCACGCCAGCGCCCGCCAAGCCCTCCAAGGTGGCGGCTGAAACCAAGCCCGCCAAGCCCGCCGAACCCGTCGCAAAGGCCCCGGCACCTGCCAAAGCCGCCTCGGCGGCTCTGGAGCCGGGCAACTACTACATCAACATCGGCGTGTTCTCTGAAGCTGGCAATGCCGGGCGCGTGGTGGAGCGGTTGGAGAAAGCCAAGCTGCCCACGTTCAGCCAGACCCTGCACAGCAACAAGGGCGAGATCGTGCGCGTGCGCTCGGGCCCCTTTGCCAAGCAGCGCAGCGCCGATCAGGCGGCCGCCAAGATACGCGCCATGGGCATGGAGGCCACGGTCTTCCACCACGCCCCCGCGGAAGGCCGCACCGCGCGGCGCTGAAGCCTTTGCTGCCACCTGTTACTTCCGCATGCCTTCGGCTTCGCCTTGGCCCGGCTCAGCCCGGCTAAGGTATGCGGCATTGTCCGAGGCAGCGCGCCCGCGCCTGCCCTGATACTGCGCAGCAACACCCCATGAATCGAGGAGACAGACCATGCCGATGACCGCCCCCGCCCTCCAACGCCGCCTTGCCGCCCTGGCCCTGCTGGGCGCCACCACCCTGGTGGCAGGCTGCGCCGGCATGAGCAATCCTTTTGGTGGCAGCGGCGGCGGCGCGGCGCAACCGGCCCCGCGTCCCGTGCAGGTCTGCAATGCGGCATCGGCGCAGTCCTTCGTGGGCAAGAGCAATACTTCGGCCACGCTGGAGGCCGCCCGCAAGCAGTCGGGCGCCTACATGGCCCGCGTGCTGCGCGAAGGCCAGCCAACGACGATGGAGTTCAACCAGGAACGCCTGAACCTGGTGGTCGACGGCACAGGCCGCATCGTGGCCGTGCGCTGCGGCTGATCGCCGACCGATTGCGCGGTGGCGCTGGACGAAAAAATGGACGCCGAGGCGTCCTTTTTTCAATGGTCGTTGGCCCGCTCACTCCGCCAGGAACAGCTCCTGCAGATCGCTGAGGAAGTCAAAACCCCGCTCCGTGGGCACCACCCGCCCCAGGTCGCGCGTGATCAGGCCCTTGGCCTGTGCGGCGTCCAGCCCCTTGGCGATGGAGGACAGCGGCAGGCCCGTGCGCTCCATGAATTCCTGCAGCGCAAAGCCTTCGCGCAGGCGCAGCGCGTTGAGCATGTACTCGAAGGGCAGGTCGGCACGGCGCACCTCGCCGTCCTGCGCCAGCGGCGCGCCGGCCAGGGCCTGGTCCATGTAGCGCGCGGGATCGCGAAAGCGCACCTGGCGCACGATGCGGTGCGCAAAGCTGAGCTTGCTGTGCGCGCCCGCGCCTATGCCCAGGTAGTCGCCGAACTGCCAGTAGTTGCGGTTGTGCCAGCACTGGTGGCCCTCACGCGCATAGGCCGAGATCTCGTAGCGCTGCATGCCCGCGGCAGCGGTGCGCGCGGTGATGCGGTCCAGCATGTCGTAGGCCAGGTCGTCCTCGGGGATGGCCGGCGGAAACTTGGCGAAATACGTATTGGGCTCGATGGTCAGGTGATAGACCGACAGGTGCGGCGGGGCGAAGGACATGGCCACATCCAGGTCCCGCGCCAGGTCCAGTTCGGTCTGGCCGGGCAGCGCGTACATCAGGTCGATGTTGAAGGTCTCGAAGCTGTCGGCCGCCTCGCGCACGGCCGCACGCGCCTGGGCGCCGTCATGCACGCGGCCCACGGCCTGCAGCAGGCGGTCGTCAAAGCTCTGCACGCCAATGGACAGCCGCGTGACACCGGCCGCGCGGAAGGCGCGGAAGCGGTCGGTCTCGAAGGTGCCGGGGTTGGCCTCCATGGTGATCTCGCAGTCGGCCTCCATGCGCAGGCGCGCTCGGATGGCGGCCAGCAGCCGGTCGATGGACTCGGGCGCGAACAGACTGGGCGTGCCGCCGCCGATGAAGATGCTGTGCACGGTGCGGCCCCAGATCAGCGGCAGCGCGCTTTCGAGGTCGGCGACCAGGGCGTCGATGTAGCGGTCTTCGGGCAGCTCGGGGCCGTCGCGGCCATGCTCGTGCGAGTTGAAGTCGCAGTACGGGCACTTGCGAATGCACCAGGGCAGGTGCACATACAGCGACAGCGGCGGCAGGCTGCCCAGCTGCAGCGTGCCGGGGCGCATGTAGTGCTGGATGTCGCGCTGCACGGCGGCCTGGGCGCCGGAGGCCGAATCCTGGGGCTGGATGGGAATCATCGCACCCAGCGCTCGCGCACGAGTTCGATCATCTGCAGCGTGGCGCGGCCGCGGTGGCTGTGCGCGTGCTTCACGGCCGGGTCCATCTCGGCAAAGGTCTGGCCCAGCTCGGGGATGTACATCACGGGGTCGAAGCCGAAGCCCTGCGTGCCACGGCGCTCGGTGGTGATCTCGCCGAGCACACGGCCCATGGCGATCAGCGGTTCGGGGTCCCTGGCGCTGCGCACGCCCACCAGGGTGCTGACCATGGCGGCGCGGCGGTCGGCCACGCCCTGCATCTGCTCCAGCAGGGCGCGCACGTTGTTGTCGTCGCTTTTCTCGTAGCCGAACTGGGTGCAGTAGTAGGCCGTGTCCACGCCCGGCAGGCCGCCGAAGTGCGAGACGCACATGCCGGCGTCGTCGGCAATGGCGGGCAGGCCCGTGCGCTCGGCCGCGAAGCGGGCCTTGGACAGCGCGTTCTCCACGAAGGTGCAATGCGGCTCGGGCGCCTCGCCCTCGAACAGGTCGCCCTGGCGAATCAGTTCAACGCCCAGCGGGGCGAACATGGCTTGCAGCTCGGCGAGCTTGCCGCGGTTGTTGGAGGCCAACACAATCTTCATCGTAGAAATCCAGTCGGGCGCACGTGCGCCCTTTGTCGTCAATAGGTGGTTGTCCATGCGCGCCACCGGCACCGCTGCTGCGGGCCGGCAGCGGCGTTCAGCGCTTGAACTGGCGCTCGGCCGAGCGGCGTATCGCCTCGTTGATCTCGGCGATGGAGCGCTCGATGGCGGCGTCATCCAGCTCATCTTCCAGGTCTTCGATTGGCCCCCCCTGGATCGTGGATTCAAACGCGTCGTTCTCGATATCCTGGGTGGAGATGCCCATGGTGGACTCGAAGGCGTCGGGCGTCTCCCACTCCATGGCGATGGCCGTGACGTTGTCGCTGGCATCGCCCGCGTTGCGCAGCGCCGTTTCCACCAGTTGCGGGATGGCCTGGGACACGGTGCGACCATGCAGGGTGCGCATCAGGTGCCCTTCGTCCACGCTGCCCCACAGGCCGTCGGAGCAAAGCAGCAGCTTGTCGCCCTGCTCCAGCCGGCGCGGCTCGGTCACGTCGTAGATGGGCTTGGACGGCGAGCCCAGGCAGGTGAACAGCACATTGCGGCTGGATGTCTTGAGCTGCGCGGCGATCTCGCCCATCTCCAGATAGGAGTGGTCGCGCGTGCGCACCAGCAGCTCGCCACCGCGCACCAGGTACAGGCGCGAGTCGCCGCAGTGGATCCAGGTGATCTTGCCCTTCTGGATGACGGCCGCCACCAGCGTGGTGCGCGGCGTATCGATCATGCCCTTGGCGCTGGCGTAGCGCAGGATCTGCCGGTGCGCGTGCAGCAGCGCATCGACCAGAAAGCCCTGCGGATCGTCCAGCAGCGGCTTGGCCTGGCGCTGGAAATGCACGGACATCACCTGCAGCGCCAGCTGCGCGGCGACCTCGCCTTCGGGATGGCCGCCCATGCCGTCGGCCAGCACGAAGAGCACGGCCTCCCGCGTGTAGCAGTAGCCCATGCGGTCTTCATTGAGCGCCCGGCCGCCGCGGCGGCTCAGCTGAAATACCGAAAACCTCATGGCTTGCGCTCCTGGCCGACGGCCGGCAGGACTGCCGCGCCGCTGATCTTCTGCATGTTCTTCTTGGCGTCGGTCACCAGCGTGTCCAGTTGCAGGCGCATGCGCTCGGAGACACTGAGCTTGGTGTAGCGGCGCTCACCCTCGCGGCTCAACTCCTTTTGCAGCGCAAACACCGACTGCGGGCGCGAACCCGGGTCCATGGCCATGCACCATTCGACGACTTCGATGAGGTTGTCCGAGTACACGCCGCGCAGCTTGGTCAGCGCCAGCGTGAGCCGGTCCTTGTCCTGGCGCTGCGGCGCCTCGTTGGGCGGAAAGCCCTGCATGCAGGCATAGATGCAGGCGCCAATCGCGTAGATGTCGGTCCAGGGGCCGAGCGACGCATCGCGGCGGTACATCTCGGGCGCGGCAAAGCCCGGCGTGTACATGGGGCGGATGAAGTTGCCCTCCTTGGACAGCACCTCGCGCGCCGCGCCGAAGTCGATCATCACGGCGCGGTCGTCATTGGTAATGAAGATGTTGGCCGGCTTGATGTCCAGGTGCAGCATCTTGTGCTGGTGCACGATGCGCAGGCCGCGCAGCACCTCGTCGAACAGCGAGCGGATGGTCGATTCGCGGAACACCTTCTCGGCCTTGAGCTCGCGCGCGGTGACAACGAAGTCCTGCAGGGTGGCACCCTCCAGGTAGTTCATCACCATGTAGACGGTTTCGTTCTCGCGAAAGAAATTGAGCACGCTGACCACGGAAGCGTGCGAGATCTGTGCAAGGGAACGCCCTTCCTCGAAGAAGCTCTTGAGGCCCAGGCGGTACAGTGAAAGCTTTTCGGGAGCCACGGCGGGCTGCAACTCTCCGGGGGCACGGGTGGCCAGCGATGCGGGCAGGTATTCCTTGATCGCAACCTGCTTGCCCTCTGCATCCAAGGCCAGGTAAACGACGCCGAAACCGCCGGAAGCAAGCCTGCGCACCACCCGATAGCCGCCGATCGTGCTGCCTGGCGGCAATGGCGCCGGCTTGATCTTGGAAGACATTTTTCTCCGGTGAGTCTCAGGGATGAGGCGAAACCCGGATAATCGGGCAATTGCAAGCATCCATCAAAAGTCCAATGCCAGTTTACAGCATGACCGGATACGCCAGTGCCCAGCACGGCGCGTCCGCAGAAGATGGTGGAGCGTCGGGCCGCAACAGCCGGCTCGGTCTGGAGATCCGCTCGGTCAACAGCCGCTTCCTGGATCTTTCGTTCCGCCTGCCCGACGAGTTGCGCGCCCATGAGCCGGCCCTGCGGGCCCTTCTGACCGCCCGCCTCAAGCGCGGCAAGGTCGAAGTGCGCGCCGCCATCGACAACGACGACGGCAACTCCCTGCCCGACCCCTCCACCGCCATGCTGCAGCGCCTGGCCATGCTCCAGGACACCGTCCAGTCATGGCTGCCCGACGCTCGCAGCCTGTCCGTCTCCGACGCACTGCGCCTGGCCAGCAGCGGCGCCAACTCGGCCATCGACTGGAGCAGCATGCTGCCCACGCTGGCAGAGCAGGCCCTGACCGAACTGCTGGAAGCCCGCGCCCGCGAAGGCAAGCGCCTGGCCACCATGCTGCTGGACCGCATCGCCCAGCTGCGCAAGCTCGCGGCAGACGCCACGCCCCTGGTGCCCCAGCTCGTGGAGCAGCAGCGCCTGCGCTTCATGGAGCGCTGGAAAGAAGCGATGGCCCTGGCCGAAGGCGCCGTGGCGCCCGAAGCCGCCCAGGACCGCGCCCTGACCGAGGCCACGGCCTTTGCCATCCGCATCGACGTGGCGGAAGAAGTCACCCGCCTGGACTCGCACCTGGACGAGATCCAGAGCCTGCTCAAGAAGGGCGGCGAGATCGGCAAGCGCCTGGATTTCCTGATCCAGGAACTGCACCGCGAAGCCAACACGCTGGGCTCCAAGTCCGCCACGCTGGAGCTGACCCGCATCAGCGTGGACATGAAGGTGCTGATCGAGCAGATGCGCGAGCAGGTGCAGAACATCGAATAAGCCCATCACAGATGCCCATGCGTAACCAAACTGCGCACAAATCCATGGATTACCCCGGAAACCTCTTTGTCGTCTCGGCCCCCAGCGGGGCCGGCAAGTCCAGCCTGGTGCGAGCCTTGCGCGAGTTCGATGCGCGCGTCTCGCCCTCCGTCTCCCACACCACCCGCGCGCCGCGTGGCCAGGAAAAGCACGGCCGCGAGTACTACTTCGTCTCCGACCAGGAATTCGACACCATGGTGTCGAACAACGCCTTCGTCGAATGGGCGAATGTGCACAGCCGCCGCTACGGCACGGCCAAGAAGGCGCTGGAAGAGCGCATCCAGGTCGGCACCGACGTGCTGCTGGAGATCGACTACCAGGGCGCGCTGCAGGTCAAGGAAGCGTTTCCGAACGCCGTTCTGATCTTCATCCTGCCGCCCAGCTGGGACGAGCTTCGGGCACGCCTGGAAAACCGGGGCGAGGATGCGCCCGAGGTGATCGAGCTGCGCCTGACGAACGCGGCCGAGGAGATGGCCCAGGTGGCGAAATTCGACTTCGTTATAATCAACGAATTGTTCGAGAGCGCACTGTTTGATCTCAAGACGATCATCCACGCCCAGCGCCTCAAGTATGCGGCTCAGCGCAGCCGCCGCGCAGAGACCTTCGAGTCTCTCAATATTTCTGTACCCAACTGACGTTTCCCGGAGATCCTGATGGCACGCATCACTGTTGAAGACTGCCTGGAGCAGATCCCTAACCGCTTCCAGCTCGTGTTGGCCGCCACCTACCGCGCCCGCATGCTGAGCCAGGGCCACACGCCCAGGATCGAAACCAAGAACAAGCCCGGTGTCACCGCCCTGCGCGAGATCGCAGAAGGCAAGGTCGGCCTGGAGATGCTGAAGAAGGTTCCGGGCTGATTTGCTGCAAAGCAACACAATGGCCCCACAAAGAGCACCGCACAGCGGTGCTTTTTTACATGAAGCCTGCACAAACCCGCATGCACGCTACATTTAAGTCATGAAAGCGGCCTTGACTTCGTTCACAGCCCCCTCTGATCCCGTACCGACACCCCGGCCCGAGCGCATGTCTGCAGAGCAGGCAGCGACCGTGTCGGCCAATGCCTTTGCCGGACTGATGGAGCACCTGGGTTACCTGGATGCCACCAGCATCGAGCAGGTGCGCGAAGCCTATGCCTTTGCCGACCTGGCCCACAGCGACCAGTGGCGCAGCAGCGGCGAACCCTACATCACCCATCCCATTGCCGTCACCGCGCTGTGCGCGAGCTGGAAGCTCGACGCCCCGGCCCTGATGGCCGCGCTGCTGCACGATGCGATGGAAGACTGCGGCGTCACCAAGGCGGACCTCGCCCAGCGCTTCGGCCAGGACGTGGCCGAGCTGGTCGACGGCCTCACCAAGCTGGACAAGCTGCAGTTCAACACGCGTGAGGAAAACCAGGCCGAGTCCTTCCGCAAGATGCTGCTGGCCATGGCGCGCGATGTGCGCGTCATCCTGATCAAGCTGGCCGACCGCACCCACAACATGCGCACCATGGGCGACATGCCGCGCAACAAGTGGGGCCGCATCTCGTCGGAGACGCTGGAGATCTACGCACCCATCGCCCACCGCCTGGGCCTGAACCAGACCTACCGCGAGCTGCAGGACCTGGCCTTCCGCCACCTGCATCCCTGGCGCTATGCCACGCTGGAAAAGGCCATCGCCCGCTCGCGCAAGCGCCGCCGCGACCTGGTCCAGCGCGTGCAGGACGAGGTCAATGCGGAGTTCGCCGGCGCAGGCCTGCAGGCACGCCTGGCCGGGCGCGAAAGCACGCTGTATTCGCTCTATCTGCGCATGGAGAAGAACCAGCTGAGCTTTGCCAAGGTGACGGACGTCTACGGGTTTCGCGTCATCCTGCCGCGCGTGATCGACTGCTACACCGCGCTGGGCGTGCTGCACCAGATGTACAAGCCCATGCCGGGCCGCTTCAAGGACTACATCGCCATTGCCAAGAACAATGGCTACCAGTCGCTGCACACCACGCTGGTGGGCCCCTCGGGCGTGAACATCGAGTTCCAGATCCGCACCGAGGAAATGCACATCGTCGCAGAGGCCGGCGTCGCCGCGCACTGGCTGTACAAGGCCCAGCCCGGCCACGATTCCGAGCAGTTGGGCACGCAGTGGCTGCAGTCGCTGCTGGACATACAGAACGAGACGCGCGATGCGGCCGAGTTCTGGGACCACGTCAAGGTGGACCTGTTCCCCGACGCCGTCTACGTGTTCACGCCCAAGAGCGAGATCATGGCCATGCCGCGCGGTGCCACCGTGGTGGACTTCGCCTATGCCATCCACAGCAAGGTCGGCAACCACATGACGGCCGCGCGCATCAACAACGAGGAAGTGCCGCTGCGCACCGAACTCAAGAGCGGCGACGTGGTGCAGA
>NZ_JAELTK010000065.1:0-36072 GCF_016428765.1 Delftia sp. ASV31 | reverse complement strand
GGGTTTCCAGGCCGCCGTCCACTTCACGCGTGACATTCACCTTGTCGCCAGCGACTTCGACCTTGGAGGCGAAGGTGGCTTGCGGCAGGTCGGCCAGGGCCGCCAGCATCTGGCCGGTCTGGTTGGCGTCGTCGTCGATGGCCTGCTTGCCCAGGATGATGAGGCCGGGCTGCTCCTTGTCGACCAGGGCCTTGAGCAGCTTGGCGACGGCCAGGGGCTGCAGCTCCTCGGTGGTCTCCACCAGGATGCCGCGGTCGGCACCGATGGCCATGGCCGTGCGCAGGGTTTCCTGGCACTGGGCCACGCCGCAGGAGACGGCGATGACTTCGGTGGCCACGCCCTTTTCCTTGAGGCGAACGGCTTCTTCGACGGCGATTTCGTCAAAGGGGTTCATGCTCATCTTGACGTTGGCGATGTCCACGCCCGTGCCGTCCGACTTCACGCGGACCTTCACGTTGTAGTCCACGACACGTTTGACGGGTACAAGGATTTTCATGAGAAAGCTCTTTCCTGGTTTTTGAAGTACGACCTACGCAAGAAGGAACAAGGCAAGCGGCTTGCCATGGGGCGCAGCACGTTGTCGCATCCTGTTTGCGTAAGCCCTGTGAAGATGGGCGGTCAGCGGGCCAGGCCGGCCAACCGCTCGTTGATCAGTGCATGGGCCTGGTCCATGATGCCGGAGATCAGCTGCTGGACCGTGGGCACGTCGTTGATCAGGCCGGCCACCATGCCACAGGACCAGACGCCTGCGTCCATGTCGCCGTCATGCATGATGCGCGGATAGACGCCGGCCACCTCGGGCGCGATGTCGGCAAAGGTGATGGCCGCGCCCAGCTCGCGCTCCTTTTGCAGCAGGCGCTCGGTGGCCGGGTTGGTCAGCACGCGCTCGGTGTTGCGCAGCGGGCGCATGACCAGGCGCGTGTCCAGCTCGCTGGCCGCGACGATGGCCTGCTTGACGTTGTCGTGCACGGGCGCTTCCTGCGTGGCGATGAAGCGCGTGCCCATGTTGATGCCCTCGGCGCCCAGCGCCAGCGCAGCCACCAGCGAGCGGCCGTCGGCCATGCCGCCCGAGGCGACAAAGGGAATCTTCAGTTCTTCGGCCGCGCGCGGCAGCAGGATGAAATTGGGGATGTCGTCCTCGCCCGGATGGCCGCCGCATTCGAAGCCGTCCACACTGATGGCGTCGCAGCCGATCGCCTCGGCCTTGAGCGCATGGCGCACCGAGGTGCACTTGTGGATGACCTTGATGCCGGCTTCCTTGAGCGCGGGCAGCCATTTCTGCGGGTTGTTGCCCGCCGTCTCCACGACCTTGACGCCGCCTTCGATGATGGCCTTGACGTAGCCCGGGTAGTCGGGCGGGTTGACCGAGGGCAGGAAGGTCAGATTGACGCCGAAGGGCTTGTCCGTCATCTCGCGGCAGCGCGCGATCTCGCGCGCCAGCAGCTCGGGCGTGCGCTGGGTCAGGCCCGTGATCAGCCCCAGGCCGCCCGCGTTGGAGACGGCGGCGGCCAGCTCGGCCAGGCCCACATGGTGCATGCCGCCCTGGATGATGGGATGCTCGATGCCAAAGAGTTCGGTGATGCGTGTCTTCATGTCGATGTCACTCCACTGCAATGCCCTTGTCGCGGATCAGCTGGCCCCAGCGCGTGTAGTCCTGCTGGATGCGCTGGCCCAGCTGGGCGGGGTTCTGGTAGGCGGCGATGGCGCCTGCGTTGAGCAGCTTTTCCTGGATGTCCTTGTCGGCCAGGATCTGCTGAACTTCGCTGGCGATGCGGTCGACCACGGCCTTAGGCGTGCCCTTGGGCGCCAGCAGGCCGCCCCAGGAGACGGCGTCGTAGCCCTTGATGCCCTGCTCGGCAATGGTCTTGGTGTCGGGCAGCATGGCCACGCGCTGGGGCGATCCCACGGCGATGGCGCGCAGCTTGCCGGCCTGGATGTGGGGCAGCGCGGCCACGAGGTCGGCATACATGATGGGCACCTGGCCGCCGATGGTGTCGGTGATGGCGGGCACGCCGCCCTTGTAGGGCACGTGCTGCATGTCGAAGCCGGCCATCTGCTTGAGCAGCTCCATGCTCAGGTGGCCGAAGCTGCCGGCGCCCGAGCTGGTGTAGTTGAGCGCGACCTTCTGCGCCTTGGCGTGGGCGATCAGGCTCTTGAGGTCGGTGACATCGGGCAGCAGCGTGGGATTGACCACGATGACGATGGGCAGGTCATAGACCGTGGCCACGGGCGTGAAGTCCTTGACGGTGTCGTAGCCGGCCTTCTTGTACAGGTGCGGCGCCAGCAGCGTGGGCGTGGCCAGCATCATCAGCGTGTAGCCGTCGGCCGGGCTCTTGGCGACCTGCACGGCCGCGATGGAGCCGGAGGCGCCAGGGCGGTTTTCCACCACCACGGTCTGCTTGAGACGCTCGCCCAGCTTCTGGCCCACGATGCGCGATGCCGTGTCGGTGGGGCCGCCCGCCGGGAAGGGCACGACCAGCCGCAGCATCTTGCTGGGCCAGCCAGTCTCGGCCAGGGCGCCGCCGGCCATGCCGGCCAGCAGCGGGGCTGCGGCCAGGGCCAGAACGCTGCGCCGCGTGGGGCGTGCCGGGGATGCGGGATTGCGCGTGTACATGAAGTCTCCTCTCAAAGCTGTCTCAGCAGTCGTCGGTGGCGGCCCGCTGCCGCGGGCCGGAAAAATCAATCAAGCTTCGCGCCAGCCTCATCGACCAGCGCCTTCCAGATGGGCATGTCGCGCTGGTAGTTCTCGCGGAAGGCCTGCGGGCTGTTCATCAGCGGCATGAAGCCTGCGCCCACGGTGCGCTCCAGCACCTTGGGGTCCTTGGCGATTTCGCGAAGGTGGCCGTAGAGCTGGTCCACGATCTCCTTGGGCACGCCGGCCGGTGCGCCCATGGCCACCCAGCCGTAGATGGCGTAGGCGTCGTCGGTGACGCCCTGCTCATGGATGGTGGGCAGCTTGGGCAGGATTTCCATGCGCTCCTTGCCGGTGACGCCGATGGCCTTGAGCTTGCCCGAGTCGATGAAGGGCTTGGTGTTGAGCGCGCTGGAAAAGCACATCTGCAGCTGGCCGCCGATCAGCTCCTGGATCATGGGCGCCTCGCCCTTGTAGGCGGCGTGGGTCATGTCGGCGTCCATGGTCTTGCTCATGTAGGCACCGGCCAGGTGGGCATACGAGCCCACGCCCCAGGAGCCGTACGAGAGCTTGCCCTTGTTGGCCTTCACGTAGGCCAGCAGCTCCTTCATGTTGTTGGCCGGCACCGAGGGATGGACCACCAGGGTGACGGGCGCCGCCGCGATCTGGGTGACCAGGGCGATGTCCTTTTGCGGGTTGTAGGGCAGCTTGGTGTAGAGGAACTGGTTGATCAGCATGGAGGTGCTGAGCGAGACCAGCAGGGTGTGGCCATCGGCGGGCGCCTTGACCACGGCGTCCGTGCCCAGGATGCCGGCCGCGCCCGCGCGGTTGTCGATGACCACGGGCTGGCCCACGCGCCTGGCCAGGGCCTCGCCGATGGTGCGCGCAATGATGTCGGTGGCGCCGCCCGCGTTGAAGGGCACAACCACGCGGATGGGCTTGGTGGGCCACGCGGCCGGCTTGCCGGCCTGTGCGAGGGCGCTGGTGGCGCCCGTGGCCAGCAGGCTGGTGCCGCCGATGGCGGCCAGCCCTTGAAGAAGGTCGCGGCGTGTGACTTGGTTGCTCATGGTTTTGTCTCCTGGGTATTGCTGTCTATGGGTGCCGTCTTGGTGCGGCATGCAAACCTGGCGGGGCCGGGAGCCGGGCATCAATGGCCCCCGTGGAATCAGTCGCGTGATCGGTCCTCTTATCCCTGTTGCGCGGGGGTCTCGGGCAGGGTCAGCACGCCCCTGGACTGCAGCTGCTGCAGCTGCTCATCGCTCATGCTCAGCAGCCGGTGCAGCACCTCGCGCGTGCCCTCGCCCAGCGTGGGCGGTGCATGGCGGATGGGCAGGCGCTGGCCGTCCAGGCGGTAGGGCGGCGCGAACACGGGCGTGGTGCCGACCACGGGGTGGGGCATGTCACGCAGCAGGCCGCCACGGCGCGTGCGCTCGCTGGTCAGGGCCTCGTGCAGGCCGGCCACGCGGCCGCAGGGGATGCCGGCGGCCGTCAGGCGCTCCAGCAGCAGATCGCGCGGGAAGGAGCGGATCAGTTCCTTGAGCATGGGGCCCAGCTCCAGGCGGTTCTTGGCGCGGTTGACGTTGGTGGAGAAACGCGCGTCCTCGACGATGTCGGGGCGCATCACCACCTGGCGGCAGAACTTGTCGAACTGGGCGTTGTTGCCCACGGCGATGATCAGCGGGCCGTCGGCCGCCTCGTACATGCCGTAGGGAACGATGGAGGGGTGGGCATTGCCGTAGCGCTCGGGGTCGTGGCCCAGCTGCATGGCGTCCAGGCCGTAGTAGCCGGTGATCATGATGCCGCTGTCGTACAGCGCCATCTCGATGAGGCGGCCCTTGCCCGTGCGCTCGCGGCGGAACAGCGCGGCCAGGATGGCCTGGGCCGCGTACATGCCGGTCATGAGATCGACCACGGCCACGCCGAACTTGAGCGGCGGCGTGCCGGCCTCGCCGTTGAGCGCCATGAGGCCGGCCTCGCCCTGGATGACCAGGTCGTAGCCGGGGCGCTTGGCCTCGGGACCGCTGCTGTCATAGCCGGCCACGGCGCAGTAGATGATGCCGGGCTTGATGGCCTTGAGCTGTTCGTAGCCCAGGCCCAGCTTCTCGGCGCCGCCAGTCTTGAAGTTGTGGATGACCACGTCGAACTGGGGCAGCAGGTCGTGGACGATCTTCACGCCCTCGGGGGTCTGCAGGTCCAGCGTGATGGACCGCTTGTTGCGGTTCATGCTGTTGTAGTAGGTGGTCTCGGTCTTGCCGATGCGCAGGCCCCAGTCGCGCGTGTCGTCGCCGCGGCCCGGGTGCTCGACCTTGACCACTTCGGCGCCGAAGTCGGCCAGCACCATGCCGCACAGCGGCCCCGCGAACACGCGCGAGAGGTCGAGCACGCGCACACCCTCCAGCGGGAAGTCGATGTCCTGGTTCTGATCGTTGTGGCTGTCGGCCATGTGCGTTGTCTCCTTGGGAAGTCTTTTAGGTCTTGAACGGTGTCAGCTGCGCAATTTCGTGAAGTCGGCGCTGCGCTTTTCGAGGAAGGCACTAATGCCTTCGCGCGATTCCTCGCTCTCCTGCGAGCGCACCATGTACTGCGCCTCCAGCTCCAGCTGCTCTTCCAGCGTGTTGCGCGGCGCCTGGCGGCACAGGTCCTTGATCAGGGCCATGGCCTGGTCGGGGCCGGTGGCCACCTGGGCGGCCAGCGCCACGGCGTCGGCCTGGGCCTGGCCCGGTTCGGACAGGCGGTTGACGGGGCCCAGGGCATGCAGGCGCTCGCCGCTGATGCGCTCGCCGGTCAGGCACAGCTCGGTCAGCACCTGGCGCGAGACGAACTCGGCCAGGAAGGCAGTGGCGCCGCCATCGGGCGTGAGGCCGACCTTGACGTAGGCGACCGAGAACACGGCGTTCTTCGCGGCCACCAGCATGTCGCAGGCCAGGGCCAGCGACAGGCCCGCGCCGGCCGCCGCGCCTTCGACCGCGGCGATCACGGGCTTGGGAAAGTCGCGCACGCTGCGGATCAGGTCATGCAGGCCTTCGAGCTTGGCGCGTCGCTCCTGCACCGGCAGCTCGCGGCGCTTGGCCAGCTGGCGCAGGTCGCCGCCCGCGCAGAAGTGGCCGCCCTCGCCCGTGAGCACCACGGCGCCCACGGTGGGGTCGGTCGCCGCGCTCTTGAGCGCCGCCGAGACGGCCGCGTAGAACTCGGGCGACAGCGCGTTGCGCGCGGCCACGTTGTTGTTGGACAGCACCAGCACGGCGCCTTCGCGGCGGGTCAGCAGGACTTGGTTCGCTTCGGTCATGGCGGCTTTCCTTGGCTCAGTGTTGCGAGCCGAGTGCGATGTAACGCGACAGATGGTGGTCCTCGTCGCCGAACTGGTGGTCGATCATGACCAGGCGCTTGGCGTAGTGGGCCAGGGGCAGCTCCCAGGTCATGCCGATGCCGCCATGCATCTGGATGCTTTCCTCGGCCACCAGGGTGCCGATGCGGCCGATGCTGTACTTGGCGGCCGACAGGGCCTTCTCGCGCGCCACGCGGTCTTCGTCCGCAATGGCGGCGGCCGCGTTGATCACGGCCGAGCGCGCCTGCTCCACTTCCAGCAGCAGGTCGGCCATGCGGTGCTGCAGGGCCTGGAAGCTGCCGATGGGCACGCCGAACTGCTTGCGCGTGCGCAGGTACTCCAGCGTCTGGTCCTTGGCCACGTCCATGGCGCCCACGGCCTCGGCGGTCAGCGCCAGCACGGCGTAGCCGCTGATGCGTTCCAGCAGGGACAGGCCCTGGCCTTCTTCGCCCAGCAGGGCGTCTGCGCCGACCTGCACCTTGTCCAGCACCAGCTCGGCCGCGCGGCCGCCTTCGATGCGGTTGTAGCCGCGCTTTTGGATGCCTGCGGCATTGCCGGGGACCAGGAACAGGCTGATGCCGGCCTCGTCGTACTGGCTGCCCGAGGTGCGGGCCGAGACCAGCAGCAGGTCGGCCTTCTCGCCGAAGGCGACCACGCCCTTGGCGCCGTTCAGCACCCAGCCGTCGCCGCTGCGCACGGCCGTGGTGGCGACGTTGTTGAGCTCGTAGTGGCTGCCGGGCTCGTCATGGGCCAGGGCCGCAATGGACGTGCCGCCGATGATGGCTGCCAGCTGTTCCTTTTGCGCATCGCTGCCAGCCGCGATCAGGGCCCGGCCCACGACCAGGGCGCCCAGCAGCGGCTCGGCCACCAGGCCGCGGCCCAGGCATTCGAAGACCACGCTGATGTCGAAGCCCTGGCCGCCGAAGCCGCCAGCGTCCTCGGGGAACAGCGCGCCGATGGCGCCGATGTCCGCGAACTGCCCGTACAGCAGCGGGCTGTGGCCTTCCTCGCCATAGGCGACGTGGTTGCGAGCCTCGATGGCGTACTGCTCGGAGACGAAGCGGTTGAGGCTGTCCGCCAGCATGCGGCGGTCTTCGGTGTGTTCGAAGTTCATGTTCCGTTTTCCTTGCCGGATCAGAGGCCGAGGATCATCTTGGAGATGATGTTCTTCTGGATTTCGTTGGAGCCGCCGAAGATCGACAGCTTGCGGTAGTTGAAGTACGCGGCGGCGGCCGTGGCGGCTGCGGCGTCGCCGATGGCAGGCTGGTCGTAGCCGGCCTGCAGGGCCTCTTCGATGAAGGGCGCGGCGTAGGGGCCCATGGCGCGGCGTACCAGGGACAGGATTTCCTGGCGGATCTCGGTGCCGCGGATCTTGAGCATGGAGCTTTCGGCGCCCGGCACGCCGCCGCCGGCCACGGCGGCGATCACGCGCAGGTTGGTGGTCTTCATGTTCTCCAGGTCGATCTCGACCTTGGCCAGGCGGGCCGCGAACAGCGGGTCCTGCGTCAGCGGCTTGCCGTTGCGCAGCATGCGGCCGGCGACGGCCTTGAGCTTTTCCAGGCCGGCCACCGAGAAGCCCACGCCCGCGATGTTGGTGCGCTCGTAGGTCAGCAGGTACTTGGCGTAGGTCCAGCCCTTGTTCTCTTCGCCGACCAGGTTCTCCACGGGCACCCTGACGTCGGTGAAGAAGACTTCGTTGACCTCGTGCTCGCCGTCCAGCGTGATGATGGGGCGCACTTCCACGCCGGGCGAGTTCATGTCCACCAGCAGGAAGCTGATGCCCTGCTGCGCCTTGGCCTCGCGGTTGGTGCGCACCAGGCAGAAGATCATGTTGGCGTGCTGGCCCAGCGTGGTCCAGGTCTTCTGGCCGTTGACGATGTAGTGATCGCCATCGCGCACGGCAGACGTCTTGACCGAGGCCAGGTCCGAGCCCGAACCCGGCTCCGAATAGCCCTGGCACCACCAGTCGGCGCCATTGAGGATGCGCGGCAGCCAGTGGGCCTTCTGCGCCTCGTTGCCGTACTTGATCAGGACGGGGCCCAGCATGCTCAGCCCGAAGGGCACGATGCGCGGCGTGCCCGCCAGCGCGCATTCATGCTCGAAGATGAATTTCTGCACCGCGCTCCAGCCCGGGCCGCCGTGCTGCTCGGGCCAGTGGTTGGCCAGCCAGCCGCGCTCGTTGAGGATGGCGTGCCAGCGCTCCATGTCCTGCTTGCTCAGTTGCAGGCCGTTCTTGACCTTGTGCGACAGGTCCTCGGGCAGCTTGTCCTTGAGGAAGCCGCGAACCTCGTCGCGGAAGGCCAGTTCTTCAGTCGTAAATTGCAAATCCATTGCTATTCCCCAGTAATCCGTGGCGTTGTAAGCCGTTTGCAGCCCTGAAATTGGCGTGCCCCAAGCGAGGGACGCCGAGCAAGGGCCGCCCCGCAGCAAGGGCGTCGTTCCCCTCCCGCGAAGCGAGAGAGGGGGAAGCGGCGCCAGCCGCTCAGGGGGTGCTTATTCAATAAATTTCGAACAGGCCTGCGGCGCCCATGCCACCTGCGATGCACATGGTGACCACGCCCCACTTGACTGACGCGTCCCGGGCCTTGCGGCGCCGGCCTTCCAGCAGGATGTGGCCCGCCAGGCGCGCACCCGTCATGCCGAAGGGGTGGCCGATGGAGATGGCGCCGCCGTTGACGTTCAGGCGCTCGTTGGGAATGCCCAGCTTGCGCTGGCAGTACAGGGCCTGGGAGGCGAAAGCCTCGTTGAGTTCCCACAGGTCGATGTCCTCGACCTTGAGGCCGTGGCGCGCCAGCAGCTTGGGGACCGCGAAGACGGGGCCGATGCCCATTTCGTCAGGCTCGCAGCCGGCCACGGCAAAGCCGCGGAAGGCGCCCAGCGGGGACAGGCCCAGGCGCTCGGCCTGCCTGGCTTCCATCAGCACGCAGGCCGACGATCCATCGGACAGCTGCGAGGCATTGCCGGCCGTGATGAACTGGTCCGGGCCCTTGACGGGTTCCAGCTTGGCCAGGCCTTCCAACGTGGTGGAGGCGCGGTTGCAGTTGTCCTTGGTGGCGACCACGTCGCGGTAGGTGATCTCGCCCGTGTCCTTGTTCTTCTCGGCCATGCGCGTGGCGCAGGCAATGATTTCGTCCTTGAACAGGTCGGCGGCCTGGGCGGCGGCCGTGCGCTGCTGGCTTTGCAGCGAGAAGGCGTCCTGGTCCTCGCGGCTGATGCCGTAGCGGCGCGCCACGATGTCGGCCGTGTCGATCATGGCCATGTACAGCTCGGGCTTGTGCTCGACCAGCCAGGGGTCCATGTCGGTGGGCAGGTTGTTGCCGGGGCGGATGCCCGAGATGGTCTCGATGCCGCCGGCCAGCATGGCGTCCACGCCCTCGGCCACGATGCGGCCCGCCGCGATGGCGATGGACTGCAGGCCCGAGGCGCAAAAGCGCGTGATGGTCGTGCCCGCGATGGACAGGGGCAGCTCGGCGCGCAGCACGGTCTGGCGGCCCAGGTTGCGGCCCTGGAAGCCGTCGGGGTTGCCGCAGCCCAGGATCAGGTCCTCGATCATGGCCGGGTCGATGCCCGAGCGCTCGACCGCGGCCTTGACCGAGAAGGCCGCCAGCTGGGCGGCGGGCGTGACGTTGAACTCGCCGCGGTGCGACTTGGTCAGGGGCGTGCGGGCAGTGGAAACGATGACGGCTTCGCGCATGGTCGGTCCTTGCTTGTCTCTGGAAAATTGTTGTGGTTGTGCACGGCCCTGCCCGCTCTGCGTTGGACGAAGCGGGTCAAGGGCATGGCGGGGAAACGCGGGGGCGGCTCACGCCGCCTTGTTCAGGCTTTCGAAATCGCGGCCTTCGGCGACCAGCTTTTCGAGCAGGGGAGCAGGCTTCCAGAACAGCGCGTCTTCCTTGGCGAATTCGCGGATGTCGGCCAGCACCTTGTCCAGACCTTGCATGTCGGCCCACCTCATGGGGCCGCCACGAAAGCGCGGGAAGCCGTAGCCGGACAGGAAGGTCACGTCCACGTCCAGCGGGCGCAGGGCAATGCCCTCCTCCACCACCTTGGCACCTTCGTTGACCATGGCGGCCATGTAGCGGCGCATGATTTCCTCAGGGGTGAACTTGCGCGGCGTCACGCCCTTCTTGGCGCGTTCGGCATCGACGATGGCCAGCACTTCGGGGTCGGGCTGGCCGACGCGCGCGCCCTGCGGGTAGAGGTAGAAGCCGCGGCCTGTCTTCTGGCCGAACCAGCCGCGCTCGCAGACGCGGTCGGCCACTTCGACGTAGCGGGCCTTGGGATCGCGCGTGGCAGCGCGCCGCTTGCGCGTGGCCCAGCCGATGTCGCCGCCGGCCAGGTCGGTGACCTGGAACGGGCCCATCGGGTAGCCGAAGCCGCGCACAGCCTCGTCGATCTCGTAGGGGCTGGCGCCGTCTTCCATGATGTAGTCGGCAGCCTGCTTGTAGACGGCCAGGATGCGGTTGCCGATGAAGCCGTCGCAGACGCCGGCGCGCACGGGCACCTTCTTCATGCGCTTGGCCAGCTCGAAGGCCGTGGTCACCACATCGGGCGCCACCTTGGCGGGCACCACGATCTCCAGCAGCTTCATGATGTTGGCGGGGCTGAAGAAGTGCAGGCCTATCACGTCCTGCGGGCGCGAGGTGGCGGCGGCAATGGCGTCGATGTCCAGGTAGGAGGTGTTGGTGGCCAGCACGGCGCCCGGCTTGCAGACGCGGTCCAGTTCTTTGAACACGGCCTTCTTGACTTCGAGGTCCTCGAACACGGCCTCGATCACCAGGTCCACATCCTTGATGTCGTCATAGGAGGTGCTGGGCGTGTAGCGTGCCATGACGGCGGCCTTGGCCTCCTCGGTCATGCGGCCCTTGGCGATCAGGCCGTTGTAGACCTTCTCCACATTGGCCTGGCCGCGCGCGATGGAGTCGGCGTCGCGCTCGATCATGGTCACCGTGAGGCCCGCGTCCAGCGCGGACACCGTGATGCCGGCGCCCATGGTGCCGCCGCCGATGACGGCGATCTTGGCAAAGTGGCGCGGCGCGGCGGCCTTGGCTTCGGGAATCTTGGCGGTTTCGCGCTCGGCGAAGAAGGCATGGATCAGGCCGGCGCGCTGCGGGCTGTTCAGGCATTCCACGAACAGGGCACGCTCCTTGGCGATGCCTTCGTCGAAGGGCAGCTCCACGGCGGCGCGCACGCATTCCACGATCTTCAGCGGCGAGAACAGGCCGCGGCTCTTCTTGGCGGTCTCTGCGGCCAGCGCGTCGAGCTCGGCCAGGGCAGCAGCCTTGTCGGCGATTTCAATGTCACGCGTGCGGCGCGGCGCGGTATTGGTTGCCAGCAGCTCGTTGGCGTAGGCCAGGCCTGCGGCCGTGGCGTCGGTGCCGTCCACCAGCTTGTCCACCAGGCCGGCGGCCAGCGCGGCCTTGGCCGACAGGTGCTTGCCGCTGAGCATGAGGTCGGCGGCCGCCTTCACGCCCATCAGGCGCGGTGCGCGCTGCGTGCCGCCGGCGCCGGGCAGCAGGCCCAGGTTGACTTCGGGCAGGCCAAGCTTGGCAGCCGGCAAAGCCAGGCGGTAGTGGGCCGACATGGCCACTTCCAGGCCGCCGCCCAGGGCAGGGCCATGGATGGCGGCGACCACTATCTTGTCGGAGGCTTCGAGGCGATTGAGCACCTCGGGCAGCGAGGGCGGCATGGCGGGCTTGCCGAATTCGCGGATGTCTGCTCCGGCGATGAAGGCCTTGCCCTCACCCACGATGAGCACGGCCTTCACGGCGGCATCCGATTCGGCCTGCTCCACGGCAGCCAGCAGGCCGGCGCGCACGGCCTGGCCCAGGGCATTCACGGGGGGGTTGTTGATGCTGACCACCAGCACGGCACCATCAAGGCGGGTCTGGACCACGGAAGCCTGGGCTTGTTCGCTCATCTGTATGTCTCCGAACTTGGGTTTTCCACTCAAAACATCCATTCTTGCCACGACAATGGTTCTTTACAATCCCATGAATGATTGACAGACTGTAAAAACGTATTTGACAACCCCCTGAGCGGCTTACGCCGCTTCCCCCTCTCTACCCGCTTCGCGGGGGAGGGGGACGACACCCTCGGTGCGGGACGGCCCTTCCTCGGTGTCCCTCGCTTTGGGTTGCGCCAGTTTTATGCCCTCTGCTCTTGCGCTCGATCTCGCTGTTTTGCTTGGTGAACTGAATGGATCTGAACTCGCTAACCCTGCTGGTGGAAATCATCGATAGCGGCAATCTGAGCCAGGCGGCGCGCAAGCTGAAGATGACGCGGGCCAATGTGAGCTATCACCTGACGCAGCTGGAAAAATCGGTGGGGGTGCAGCTGGTGCGGCGCACCACGCGGCGCGTGGAGCCGACCGAGGTGGGGATGCGGATGTACGAGCATGGCCGCGCGATCCAGAACGAGATGATGTCGGCGCGCGAGACGATCACGTCGCTGGGCCAGGGGATGGCGGGCCGCGTGGGGCTGAGCGTGCCCAGCGGCTATGGGCAGATCGTGATGAGCGACTGGCTGATCGAGTTCAAGCGGCTGTATCCGGGCATCGTGCTGGATGTGCTGTTCGAGAACCGGGCCGACCATTTGCGCGACGAGGTGGACATCGCCATCCGCGTGATCCAGGAGCCGCCGCTGTCGGTGATTGCGCGCAGCCTGGGCAATGTGCACTACGTGGCCTGCGCCTCACGCGAGTATGCGCAGCAGCACGGCCTGCCCACCACGCTCTACGAGCTGCGCAACAGCCCGCTGATCACGGCCGGCGTGATGGGCCGCCAGCTGCGCCTGTCGGCCTACCAGGGAACGGACCGCCAGGAGGTGCTGCTGGCGCCGACCATGATCTCCGAGCACTTCCCCTTCCTGCGCCAGGGCATTCTGGCGGGCCTGGGCGTGGGCCTGGTGCCCGACTACGTGGTGCAGGACAAGGTGGCCAGCGGCGAGGTGGTGCTGACCCTGCAGGAGTACCGCCTGAGCATCTTCGGCACCCACATGTACCTGCTGTACCTGCCCGACCGCCATCAGACGCGGGCCGTGCGCACCTGCATCGACTTCCTGCTGGCCAAGGCCGGCCAGGGCGGCAGCGGCAGCGGCAGCGGCGACGCTGCTGCCACCTGAATCAGCGGCGGTACCAGCCGCCCGGACGCTGGTACCAGCCACGCGGGCCATGGTCCCAGCCGTGCGGACGCCAGGCATAGCCGGGATGCGGCGGCGCGGCCCAGTAGCCGGGGCGCCAGGCATAGCGGCCGCCACCCCAGCCCCAGGAGCCGCCGATCCAGACATGGACGGGCGAGGGAGCGACCGGAATGACCTCGGTCTGCAGGGGCGGCGGCGCCATGGGCGCGTAGACCACCTCGCCCGAAGGACCTACGGGATAGGCAGGCGCCACCACGCAGCCGGTCAATGCCACGGTGGCGGCAGCCAGGACCAGGGCCGGAACCAGGCGACGGCCCGGCGTTTGAATCGATACAGACTTCACGATGCACTCCTGGCCGCACTTCGGGCGGCCATGCAGATACAACGAAAAAGCCCCTGCCGGTTGTTGACAGGGGCTTGTGAAGCCTGGGTAAAGATCAAGTCTGGCTGTACCTGAGGTTGAGACGGGCCCTACATCCAAGGGTTCAAGACGCGCACTCCATGAACATGGAACGGCTCGAAATCCTTGATGTTGCGGGTGACCACGCACAAGCCATGCACCTTCGCCGTGGCCGCGATCAGGCTGTCGGCCAGCGGCCGCGGCACAGGCACGTGGTAGGCCGCGTTTTCCATGGCAACCATCGCATCCACTGGCAGCACACGCCCCTGAAAGGCCGTGAACACGCGTTCCACCAGCCAGCGGCGCAGCACCTGCCCGGCAACCGGGTCTTGCCGGGCTTTCAACTGCACGCCTTTCTCCAGCTCCATCAGCGTGATCGCGCTGATGAAAAGGGACTCGGCCGCGACCGATTGCGCCCAGGCCACAACGCCATCGTTCGCGCGGCCCGACGATGCCTTGCGCAGTTCGGAAACGATGTTGGAGTCCACCAGATACATCAGGACAGGTCCACGGCGCGCGGCAAATCCTTCGTGCGCTCAATGTCGAAATCGATATCGGCGGCCTCGGGCATGGCCAGCAATTGAAGAATGTTCCGGGTCTGCCCCGACAGTTCACGGAATTTCTCAATGCTCATCAGCACGTGGGCAGGTTGCCCCCGGTCCAGGATGTAGACCACGTCATCACCGCTGGCCGCTTTCTTGGCAGCGGAAACATGCTGGTTGAATTCACGGCTGCTGAAGGTCGAGATCTGCATGACGCACCTCCGTCAAAGAAAATGCTTGTACGTTACTACATTCGCAAAAATGGAGCACCGGACAAGCATTTCTGATGGAGCTTCTGGAAGCGGAGCCCAGTCGATGACCGGGCTCCCACTGGACAGACTCCAGCGTGTCGAACCTGATGCTGAATCAGAGGTTCTGCGCGTTTTGCAGCGCGGCAATGCGCTCTTCGATCGGCGGGTGGGTCGAGAACAGCTTGCCGATGCCGCCAGCAATGCCCATGGCGGCCACGCTCTTGGGCAGCTCGCCGGGGTGCATGCCGCCCAGGCGGGCCAGCGCATTCATCATCGGCTGCTTGCGGCCCATGAGCTGGGCGGCGCCCGCGTCGGCGCGGAATTCGCGCTGGCGCGAGAACCAGGCCACGATGATGGCGGCCAGGAAGCCCAGCACGATGTCCAGCACGATGGTGGTCACGTAGTAGCCGATGCCGGGGCCCGAGCTGCTTTCGTCGTTCTTGCGCAGGAAGCTGTCCACGGCATAGCCGATGACGCGCGACAGGAAGACCACGAAGGTGTTCATCACGCCCTGGATCAGGGTCATGGTCACCATGTCGCCATTGGCGATGTGGGCGACCTCGTGGCCGATCACGGCCTCCACCTCTTCGCGCGTCATGCCTTCCAGCAGGCCCGTGGACACGGCCACCAGGGCCGAGTTCTTGAAGGCGCCGGTGGCGAAGGCATTGGGCTCGCCCTCGTAGATGCCGACTTCGGGCATGCCGATGCCGGCACGGTCGGCGAAGCCGCGCACGGTGTTGACGATCCAGGCCTCATCGGCATTGCGCGGCTCGTTGATCACGTGCACGCCCGAGCTCCACTTGGCCAGCGGCTTGGAGATCAGCAGCGAGATGATGGCGCCGCCAAAGCCCATGATGAAGGCGAAGCCCAGCAGGGCCCCGAGGTTCAGGCCATTGGAGGTCAGGAAGCGGTTGACGCCCAGCAGGCTGGCGACGATGCCCAGCACCACCACGACGGCGACGTTGGTCAAAAGAAAAAGTGCGATGCGTTTCATCAGTGGGTTCTCCACAAAGTGGGGAAAGGGGGAAGGATCTGGGCCCTGCAGCGTTGAAAAGTGAGGGCCCCACCGGCTGTTTTCAAGCCGGGTCATGCGCCGTTGCCATTCCTTGTTGTGATGCTTGTGCGGAACGGGGCGCCCGGAACACGAGAGAGTCATCATAGAAGGAAAAGTTCTCGTTCTCGCGCCACCAGCCGGGCACGCCCAGCACGGGCAAGGGTGCAAAAGGCTTGCACGCCAGCGTGTCGGCCTCCAGCCAGATGCTGCCGGCCAGCCAGGCGTCGATGTCCGCCGTGGCGGGGCCTGCCGTGGCGCCTGCACCATCCGTGTGCACGCACAGCACATGGGCCGTGATGGGCTTGCGCGGCTGCACCAGCTTTTCCAGCAGCGCATGGCCTATGGGCAGCAGCCTGGCCTGGCGCCACAGCGCGCGCCGCTCCACGAAGAGCTGGTGCCAGCGCCGGTGGCGCAGCGCCTCGCACAGCGCGGCCGGCGCCAGCAGCAGGGCGCCGTTCTCGTCCAGCACGGTGACGGCATCGCGCAGCGGCCCGCGCTGCGCGCCCACGCCCGCCTGGGCAATGGCGCGGGCCTGCAGGGCGTTGCAGCGCTGCTTGAGCGCGGGCCAGCGCAACCAGATCAGGCCGTTGAAGAAGTCATGCAGGTTGTCGCGCGTGGGGATGCAGCGCGTCTCGAAGATGAATTGCTCGTAGGCCTTGCCTTCGGGCAGGTCGTGCTGGGGCACAAAGCGCCAGGGCAGCGCCTGTGCGTCGGCCAGTGACTGCAAGGCCTGCCAGACCGGCCGGCCCTGCGCCACCCGCTGGCAAGCCGCCCTGCCCTGCGTTTGCAGCCCCTGCAGCCAGGGCGCATTCCAGTCGATGGGAAACGTCAATTGCCGGACGGCCTGGACTGGGCCTTGGCCAGGCGCTTGTCGCGCACGGCCACGCGCGAGGTGCCTTCGTCGCGCATCTCGAACGCCTGCGTGGCCGCCAGCAGCTTGGTGAGCGTGGCATAGCCGTAGTTGCGCGCATCGAACGAGGCCTTGTTGCCGATCTGCGCGCCCACGGCGCCCACATGGGCCCAGCCGCTTTCATCCTGCGTGGCGTTGACGGCGCTGCGCAGCATGCTCAGCAGGCGCGTGTCCTGGCGCAGTTCCTGCGAAGGAACACGCAGGCAGGGGCGCTGCGGCTCGGGAGCGGACAAAGAGGAAGGTGCCTGCTCGGCCTGGGCCGGCGCGCGTTCCTTGCCGGCACCGTTGGGCGGCTGGGGCGCGGCGGCGGCGGATGCGGCCACGGGAGGCACCGCAGCCTGGCCCGCCTCATGCGCGGCGTCCTGGCCATTGCCGTTGGCGGGCGCCGCCTCGCCCAGCGCCTCCAGGTACAGAAAGCGCGAGCAGGCATTGACGAAGGGCTGGGGTGTCTGCGCCATGCCGAAGCCGTAGACGGCCGCGCCCTTGGAGCGCAGGTGCATCACCAGCGGGGTGAAGTCGGCGTCGGAGGAGACGATGCCGAAGGCGTCGGGCCGCTCGGTGTAGAGCAGCTCCATGGCATCCACGGTCATCGCCATGTCGGTGGCGTTCTTGTGCTTGGAGTAGTCGAACTGCTGCATGGGCCGCAGTGCGAAATCGAGCAGCTTGCGCTGCCAGCCGCTGAGCGAATGCTTGGTCCAGTTGCCGTAGGCGCGGCGGATGTCGATGACGCCGAAGGTCGACAGCTCGGTCAGGATCTCGTCGATCATCTCGGCCGGCGCGTTGTCGGCGTCGATCAGCAGGGCGATGCGCGGTTGCGGCTCAGGCATGGCAATCCTCTGGCGGGTGGCAGTCCCGCCAGCTTAAACCAGCTTCCAGGGCAGGGCTTCGCCGGAGCGCAGCGGCTTCAGTTGCGCCTCGCCGAAGGCGAAGCTGTCCGGCGGCGTCCAGCTTTCGCGCACCAGGGTGATCTTGCCGGTGTTGCGCGGCAGGCTGTAGAAGTCCGGGCCGTTGAAGCTGGCGAAGGCTTCGAGCTTGTCCAGCGCGCCGGCATTGTCGAAGGCCTCGGCATACATCTCGATGGCGGCATGGGCGCTGTAGCAGCCCGCGCAGCCGGTGGCGTGCTCCTTGAGATGGGCCGCGTGCGGCGCGCTGTCCGTGCCCAGGAAGAACTTGGGCTGGCCGCTGGTGGCCGCCTCCACCAGGGCCAGGCGGTGCGTCTCGCGCTTGAGCACGGGCAGGCAGTAGTAGTGCGGACGGATGCCGCCCGTGAAGATGGCATTGCGGTTGAACAGCAGATGCTGGGGCGTGATGGTGGCGCCCACGAAGCGGTCGGCCTCGGTCACGTACTGGGCGGCTTCGCGCGTGGTGATGTGCTCGAAGACGATCTTGAGTTCGGGGAAGTCGCGGCGCAGCGGAATCAGGTGCTGGTCGATGAAGGCGGCCTCGCGGTCGAACAGGTCGATGTCGCTGCTGGTGACTTCGCCGTGCACAAGCAGCAGCAGGCCTTCGCGCTGCATGGCTTCCAAAGTGGGGTAGATCTTGCGCAGGTCGGTGACGCCGTGGTCGCTGTTGGTGGTGGCGCCAGCCGGGTAGAGCTTGCAGGCCACGACGCCGGCCGCCTTGGCGCGCACGATTTCCTCGGGCGGCAGGTTGTCGGTGAGGTACAGCGTCATCAGCGGCTCGAAGGCCATGCCCTCGGGCACGGCCGAGAGGATGCGCTGCTTGTACTCCAGCGCCTGCTCGGCGGTGGTCACCGGCGGCTTGAGGTTGGGCATGATGATGGCGCGCGCAAACTGCGCGGCCGTATGCGGCACCACGCTGCGCATGGCTTCGCCATCGCGCACGTGCAGGTGCCAGTCATCGGGACGGGTGATCGTGAGGGTGTTGGTGGAGGCGGTCATTCCGCCATTTTCCCATCGCCGCGAAACCGTGGGCCAATTGCGGGGCACGCCACCCTGGGGACTGGCGCGTGGCTAACGCGGTCGCAGATGCTGCGGCCCCAGCTGCTGCAGGTTTTGCACGCCGATCAGGGCCATGTTGCGCCGCATCTCGGCCGCCAGGATGGCGATGGCGTGCAGCACGCCGGCCTCGCCGCCCACGGCGCCCGCATAGTTGAAGGGTCGCCCCACGAAGACGAAGTGTGCGCCCAGGGCCAGCGCCACCAGCACGTCGTTGCCCCTGCGAAAGCCGCTGTCGATCATCACCGGGTAGTCCGGCCCCAGCGCACCCACCACCAGGGGCAGCATGTGCAGGGGCGAGACCGCGCCATCGAGCTGGCGGCCGCCGTGGTTGGACAGGATGATGGCGTCGGCCCCGGCATCGCGCGCGGCCAGCGCGTCCTGCGGGCTGAGGATGCCCTTGACCACGAGGCGGCCCTTCCAGCGCCGGCGTATCAGGGCCAGGTGTTCCCAGCTCAGGTGGTCGCGTGCGCCGAAGTCGCGCGTGACGGTGGACGAGAGAATGGGCGCGCCGCGCGTGGCCTGCGAGTTCTCGAAGTGCGGCATGCCGTGCCGCACCAGCGTGCGCAGCGCCGTGCCCAGCAGCCAGCGCGGATGGGTGATGCCCTCCCACGCCAGGCGCAGGCCGGGCCGCAGCGGCGTCGAGAAGCCCGCGCGGATGTTGTTCTCGCGGTTGCCCGACACGGGCGTGTCCACGGTGACGACCAGGGTGGCGAAGCCTGCGGCCTCCACGCGCCCCAGCAACTGCACGATGCGTTCGTTCTCGCCGGGCACATAGGCCTGGAACCAGGCCTGGGGATTGGCCTGGACCACCTCCTCCATGCGGATCAGCGAGGTGCCGCTCAGGATGGCCGGGATGCGGGCGGCCGCCGCCGCGCGCGTCTGCACCAGGTCGCCCCGGTAGGCCGACAGCGCGCTGATGCCCATGGGCGCGATGCCGAAGGGCGCAGCCCAGGTCTGGCCCAGCAGCGGCGTGGCCAGCGTGCGCCGCGAAGTGTCGGTGAGCACGCGCGTCACCCAGCGGTGGGCATCGAAGGCCTCGCGGTTGGCGCGCAGGGATTTGTCGGTCTCGCAGCCGCCGCTGACGTAGGCGAAGATGGGCGCAGGCAGGTGGTGGCGCGCCGCCCGCTCGAAATCATCGAGCGACAGGATGCGCCTGAGCCTGCGCGGCGTGGAGGAGGCCTGGCCCGCACCCAAGAGTGCGGGTAGGGGTGCGGAGGAACTTGGGGTGTCGAGCCGGTCGACCTCGATTGGGGCTGCCATGGTCAGTTGATCTGGAACTTGCCCTCGCGGATCAGCTTGCCCCATTTGGCGTGCTCGCTGCGAATCCACTCGCCGAACTGCGCGCCATTGGCGGGCGTGGCCATACTGCCTTCCTGGGCCAGCTTCTCTTTGACCTCCTTGGTGGCCAGCAGCTTCATGGTCGCGTCGGCAATGCGCTCGGCGATGGGGGCGGGCAGGTTGGCCGGCCCCACCAGGCCCAGCCAGGTGGAGGCCTCGAAGCCCGGATAGCCCTGCTCGGCCACCGTGGGCACGTCGGGCAGGGACGGCACGCGCTGGGCCGAGGTGACGGCCAGCGCACGGATCTTGCCCGTGGCCAGCTGCGACATCACCGACACCGTGTTGCCGAAGTACAGGTCCACCTGCCCGCCCATCAGGTCGGTGAGGGCGGTATTGGCGCCCTTGTAGGGCACCTGCAGCACCTCGATGCCCGCGCGGCGTGCCAGCATTTCCCCGGCCAGGTGGCCAACCGTGCCATTGCCGGCCTGGGCGATGCCGTAGGTGCCGGGCCTGGCCTTGGCCGCCTTGATGAAGTCCTGCAGGTTCTTGAAGGGCGAGTCGCGCCGCACGGTCAGCACCACGGGCTGCAGGGCCACGCTGGCGATGGGCGTGAAGTCCTTGAGCGCATCGAAGGGCATCTTGGCGTAGAGGCTGGGATTGATGGCCAGGTTGGCGGCCTGCCCCATGCCGATGGTGTAGCCGTCCGGCGCGGCCTTGGCCACGGCATCCAGGCCGATGTTGCCGCCCGCGCCGGGCTTGTTGTCTATGACCATGGTCCAGCCCATGGCGAGGTTGAGCCGGTCGGCCACCAGGCGCGAGGTGGCATCCGTGCCGCCGCCGGGCGGAAACGGCACGACCAGGCGCACGGGCCGCTGCGGCCATTCGCCCTGGGCCAGCGCCAGTGCAGGAAAGGCCGTGGCCAGGGCGGCGGCAGCGCCGCCCAGAAGATGCCGTCTGCGCATTGTCATTGTTTGTCTCCTTGGAATCGTTGTGGCGGGAAAAGTCGGGCGCGGCCTGCGCGCTAGACGCTAGACCGGCAGGCCCTTGGCGCGCAGCACGGCGTCGAAGCGCTCGGGGTCGGCCGTGCCGCTGCGGTTGGTCTCGCGGATGACGGCCTCGCGGGCCAGGTGGGCCTGGCTGCGGCGCAGCACCTCGGCGGCCTCGGCTGCGGGCACGGCGATCACGCCGTCGGCATCGCCCACGATCAGGTCGCCGGGCAGCACGGCCAGGCCGGCGCAGGCCACGGGCACATTGATCTCGCCCGGGCCGTCCTTGCTGGGCCCGCGGTGCGTGTGGCCGCGCGCAAAGATGGGCATGCCGTCCTGCGCCCATTCGCACAGGTCGCGGATGGCGCCGTCGATGACCAGGCCGCCCAGGCCACGCGCCAGGCAGGTGGTGCGCATCAGGCCGCCGACCAGGGCCTGCGAGACATCGCCACCGCCGTCGATGACCAGCACATCGCCGGGCTGCACCATCATCAGCGCCTTGTGGATCATGAGGTTGTCGCCGGGCCGCACGCGCACGGTGACGGCCGGGCCGCAGAGAACGGCCTCCAGCCGCGCGTGGTACTGGCGCAGGCCGATGGCGCCGACATTGCGGCTCATGGCGTCGCCGATGGCGGCCACGGGAATGGCCTTGAAGGCCTGGACGACGCCGGCCTCGGGACCTGCGGCGCGCGGATGGATGCGGTAGCCCGCAGGCCATTGGCTGGATGGGGTGGTCATGGCAAATCTCCGGGAAAAACAGCTCAGCGCAGAACCTCGGGGTTCACGCAGTGGGAAGGGTCGGCGGGGCTGCCCTGCAGCCAGCCCAGCACATTGGCGGCGGCCATGCCGGCCATGGCCGCCAGCGCGGCGGGCGTGGAGCCGCCCACATGGGGCGTCAGCACCACGTTGTCCAGCGCGGCCAGGGCGTGGCCCGCAGGCAGAGGCTCCTCGGCCATGGTGTCCAGGCCGGCGGCGGCCAGGTGGCCGCTGCGCAGGGCGTCGATCAGCGCCGCCTCGTCCACCACCTCGCCCCGCGCGGTGTTGACCAGCAGGGCGCCGCGCGGCAGCTGGGCGATGCGGCCGGCATCGAGCAGATGGCGCGTGCGGGCATTCAGGGGCACGTGCAGGCTGAGCACATCGGACAGGGGCAGCAGCTCGTCCACCGAGCCCAGCATGCGCACGCCCGCCACGGCGCCGGGCCCTGGGGCGCAGGCCGGATCGAACGCTGGATCGAAGGCCACCACCTGCATGCCCAGCGCCAGCGCCACGCGCGCCACGCGCTGGCCCACCTGGCCAAAGCCCAGCAGGCCCAGGGTGCGGCCGCTCAGCTCCAGGCCGTCCTGGGCGCGGGACCAGCGGCCGGCGCGCAGCTCGGCATCCATCCAGGCGATGCGGCGGGCGGCCGCGAACATCAGGCCCAGCGTCATCTCGGCCACGGACTGGGCATTGGCGCCCGGCGTCACATAGACCGGAATGCCCCGCTGGCTGGCTGCGGCCACATCGATATTGCTCACGCCCACGCCGTGCTTGGAGATGACCTTGAGCGTGGGACAGGCCGCGATGGCAGCGGCCGACAGCGTGGCCGTGCGCGAGATCACGGCATCGACGCTCTCGCGTGCCAGCACGGCGGCAACCTCGGCCTCGCCGCCGCCGTCTTGCAGGTACAGCACGCGGCAGTGCGCCGCCTGCAGGCGCTGCAGCCCGGCGGGCGCCAGGCGTGGTGCGGTCACGAAAACGGTGGGCGGGTGGGTAGTGGCGGTCATGGGAACGGGCAATTCGCTTTGTCGATGCACCGCATTCTTGTGAGCGCCACCCATTCCGTCCATTCGATAATGTTCATTCAAACATCACTTTTATTCATCGATGGACCTGCACCTGCGCGACCTGCGCTTCTTCGAGATCGTGGCCGACCTCGGGCACCTGGGCCGGGCCGCAGAACAGCTGGGGCGCACCCAGCCCGCGCTGAGCAAATGCATACAGCGCCTGGAACTGACCGTGGGCGGCGCGCTGTTCGAGCGTGCCGGGCGCGGCATACGCCTCACGCCGCTGGGCGATGTGCTGCTGGCGCGCGCACGCATGCTGCGCAATGCCAGCCAGGAGGCGCTGCGCGAGGTGCGCGACTTCAACGAAGGCCATGCCGGCCATGTGCGCATCGGCAGCGGGCCGGTGGCCGCCGACCACCTGCTGCCCGAGCTGTGCAGCAAGGCACTGGCCGACGGGCGGCGCATCACCATCAGCATCGTGATCGGCCCCAGCTGGGAACTGCGCGACCGCCTGCGCGAGGGCCAGCTGGACCTGCTGATCGGCCTCACGGCCGAGGGCGATCCGGAGCTGGTCTCCCACCCGATCGCCGAGGATGTGGTGGTGGTCGCGGCGCGCCAGGACCATCCCGTCTTCGAGCGCCAGCGCATCACCATGGCCGCGCTGCTGCGCCATCCCTGGGCCCTGCCCAGCGCCAACATTCCCAGCCGGCAATGGCTGGACCAGGCCTTCACCTCGCGCGGCATGCCGGCGCCCACGGTGCAGGTGGAAGCGGGCTCCATACCGCTGCTGCCGCGCATGGTGGCCAAGACCGATCTGCTGACCTTCGTCTCGCGCCACACGCTGCGGCTGGAGCGCAGCCGCACGCTCAGGGAAGTGCGCCTGCCGGCCACCACGCTGCGCCGCCACCTGGGCGTGACCTGCCGGCGCGACGGCTATCTGTCGCCCGCGGCCCGGCACATGCTGGAGCTGCTGCGCGCCGACGGCCAGGCCCTGTTCGGCGAGGATGCCTCGCCTCTGGACGAGGACTGATTCCAGCGGACCGGGGCTAGGGCCCCGGCCGCGCCCCCGCATCGGCCAGGCGCAGCAGGCCCGCCAGGTCGACGATGGTCAGCCGGCCATAGGCGGCCTGCAGCAGGCCGCGCTGCTCCAGCAGGCGCAGCTCCTTGTTGATGGTCTGGCGCGAGACCGACAGCATGGCGGCCAGGTCGCTCTGCGAGATGCGCAGCACCACGCCCTGCCCGTCGGGCGCGGGCTGGCCATGCGTGGGGGCCAGCCGCGCCAGCAGCTCGGCCACGCGGTTGTCGATGTTGCTGAAGGCGTGGCGCTGCTGGACGACGATCAGCTCGTGCATGCGCGCCAGCACCAGCAGGCAGATGTCCTTCCACAGCGGCGGATGGGCATCGAGCAGGGCCAGGAAGGACTCGCCGGGAATCTCCACCAGCACCGTGGGCTGGTGCGCGTGGTAGTCGTAGACGAATTGCGTGTGCTCCAGCAGCCGCGCCAGGCCGACGATGTCGCCCGCGCTGTGCATGGACAGCACGAAGCGCGAGCCCGTGGCGTCCACGCCGCCCACTTCCACGCAGCCCGAAGCCACCACCAGCACCTCGCGCCGCTTGGGGTCGGCGGCGCGCACCTGCTGGTGGCGCTCGTAGCGGCCCAGGCGGGACAGCGCCGTCAGCTCATCCAGCACCTCGGGCGGCCAGTTGCGCAGCATGCGGCACAGGCCCAGGGCGCGGCGGATCAGCGCCGAAGGGTCGGCCACGGGAGCAGGCTTGGAGCGCATGGTTCTCTCACGATGTCGAAGGCCCCGGGTTAGTCCGGTGCCCATGTACCGCCATTTGTCAATGGCTTGACAGAGTGCATCCCCTGTCGCTCGGGATAGTAGCAAGCAAGCCACCGGGCAAAGCATCCGGGGCGCTACCAAGGAGACAAGTTCGTGAAGCACAAGCATTGGCTGGCCGCCGGCGGCATGGCGGCCCTGGGCACGTCCGCGTGGGCCCAGAGCAGCGTGGAGATGTTCGGCATCGTCGATGTCCACATCAACAGCGCAAGGTCGGGCGCCACGCGCCTGAGCCGGCTGGAGGACGGGGGCAGCGCGGCATCGCGCATCGGCTTTCGCGGCAGCGAGGACCTGGGCGGCGGCCTGCGCGCCCAGTTCATGCTGGAGGCCGGCGTGGCGCCCGACACGGGCCTGGGCACCCTTCCCGGCCCGGGCCTGGCCTTCACGCGCCAGGCCTGGGTGGGACTGAACAGCGGCTGGGGCGCCGTGGAGATGGGCCGCATGTACACGCCCATGTTCGGCGCGCTGTTCCGCGCCGATCCGCTGGGCATGAACGCGCTGTTTTCCTCGCTGAACCTGGTGTCGGCCACCGATGCCCAGGCCGGCCTGCGGCCGTTTGCGGCACGGGCCAACAACCTGGTGCGCTACCGCACGCCGGCAGGCCGGCCCTGGCTGGCGGACCTGGCCTATTCCTTCGGCGAAGTGGCTTCGCCGAACAGCAGCAACGGCCGCCTCTATGGCGCCACGCTGGGCTGGAACCAGAAGCCCTGGTTCCTGGCCTACAGCTTCCAGAAGTCCGTGGAAGGCAGCGCCGCCGCGCCCGTGGCCGCGCCCGCCACCAGCCAGTACCAGGCGTTGTCGGCCAGCTGGGAGGCCCTGGACGGCCTGCGCCTGACGGGCAACTACGTCATCAACCGCGTGGACCGTGCAGGCACACCCAAGGCGAAGCTGGCCCAGCTGGGCGCCGATTGGAGCGTGGATGCGCGCTCCAAGCTGCTGGTCTCGGTGGCGCGGCGCGAGGTGGGCGGCACGGACCGCGCCCAGAACACCTGGACGCTTGGCTACGACTATGCGCTGAGCAAGCGCACCGTGCTCTACGCGCGCTGGCTGGAGCTGGGCAACGCGGCCAATGCCTCGGCCGCCATTGCCAACGTGCCGGTGGCCGCCAACAGCGGCGACGGCGTGCGGTCCCTGGCGCTGGGTGTGCGCCACAACTTCTGAGGGACACACATGACCGACAGCCATTGCTTTGACACCTCCCGGCTCGACGCGCTGTTCGCGCCACGCTCCATCGCCGTGGTCGGCGCCTCGGACCAGGCCAGCAAGATCGGCGGCATTCCGCTGGACTACCTGCTGCGCTTCGGCTATGGCGGCGCGCTGTATGCGGTGAACCCGCGCGCCAGCCGCGTGCAGGGCCTGCCCGCGCACGAGCGGCTGGCCGCCATCGGCGCGCCGGTGGACCTGGCCATCGTCGCCGTGCCGCAGTCGCAGGTGGCCGGCGTGCTGGAGGATGCGGCCGCCGCGCGCGTGCAGTCCATGGTGCTGTTTTCCTCGGGCTATGCCGAGACCGGCTCCGACGGCACGGCCGCCCAGCAGGCGCTGGCGCGGCGCGCGCAGGAGGCGGGCATACGCCTCATCGGCCCGAACTGCCTGGGCTTCATGCGCCCCGGCCACCAGGTCTACGCCACGTTCTCGCCCGCGCCGGGCGGCGGGCTGGTGCGGCCCGGGCGCATCGGCATGGTCAGCCAGTCGGGCGCCTTCGGTGCCTATGCCTACAGCCTGGCGCGCGAGCGCGGGCTGGGCCTGTCGCTGTGGGCCACCACGGGCAACGAGGCCGATGTGCAACTGGCCGATGGGCTGGCCTGGCTGGCCCAGGACCCCGAGACCGACGTGATCATGGCCTACATGGAAGGCTGCCGCGACGGCCCCCGGCTGCGCGCGGCCCTGGCCCTGGCGCAGGAGCGCGGCAAGCCCGTGGTCATGTGCAAGGTGGGCACCAGCGCCCTGGGCGCGGCCGCCGCCGCATCGCACACGGCCTCGCTGGCGGGCAACGATGCGGTCTATGACGCGGTGTTCCGCCGCTACGGCGTGCTGCGCGCGCATTCCATCACCGACTTCTTCGCGCTGGCGGCCAGTGCCTCCATCGCCCGGGCCCCCAAGGGGCGGTCCATCGGACTGTTCACGGTCTCGGGCGGCGTGGGCGCCATGATGGCCGACGACGCCAGCGCAGCCGGCCTGGACGTGGCACCGCTGTCCGATGCGGCCCAGCGCCAGCTGCGCGAATGGGTGCCGTTTGCCGCGCCGCGCAACCCCGTGGACATCACGGGCCAGGTCACCAACGACATGACGCTGCTGGAGCGCAGCGCCCGCCTGATGCTGGCCGACCGGCAGTTCGACAGCTGGCTGGGCTTCTTCGCGGCAGGCGGCCTGTCCGACGCCTTCTGGCCCGTGCTGCAAAGCCTGGTGCAGGCGCTGCGCACCCACCATCCAGACACCCTGCTGGCCGTCAGCACGCTGTGCCCGCCCGAGCGCCGCGATGCGCTGGAGGCGCTGGGCTGCCTGGTGTTCGCCGACCCGGGCGCGGCCATACGCTGCATTGGCGCGCTGGCCCGCCTGCATGAAACACCGCAGGCTCTGCCCGCGATGGCCGATGCAGGCAGCGCGCTGCACCTGCCGGCGGGCACGCTGTCGGAGCAGCGCAGCATGGCCCTGCTGGCCGAAGCCGGCGTGCCCGTGGTGCCGCACCGGCTGGTGCGCACGGCGGCCGAGGCCGTGCAGGCCGCGCAGGAGATGGGCGGACGCATTGCGCTCAAGGTCTGCAGCGATGCCATCGCCCACAAGTCCGACGTGGGCGGCGTGGCACTGAACCTGACGGATGCGGCCGGCGCCCAGGCCGCCTTCGACCGCATCCTGGCCAATGCGCGCCAGGCCCGGCCCGATGCGCACATCGACGGCGCGCTGGCCGCCCCCATGGTGCAGGGCGGCGTGGAGTGCATCGCCGGCGTGCACCGCGACCCGGTGTTCGGCCCGGTGCTGATGTTCGGGCTGGGCGGCATCCATGCCGAGATCCTGCGCGATGTCGCGCTGCGCCTGCTGCCCATCACGCGCGACGACGCGCTGGCCATGGTGCGCGAGCTGCGGGCCTTTGCCGTGCTGGACGGCGCGCGCGGCCGCCCCCGCGTGGACCTGGACAGCATTGCCGACACGCTGTGCGCCCTGGCCGGCTTTGCGCAGCGCGCAGGCGCCACGCTGGAGAGCGCCGAGATCAACCCCCTGATCGCCCGCCCGCGCGAGGACGGCGGCTGCGTGGCCGTCGATGCGCTGGTCATCGGCAGGGAGGCTGCATGAAAGCCAATGCCCATTCCATCTCCCGCCCGGAGGCCACCATGAACACACCCCTGCTGCGCACCGCCGCACTGACCTGCCTTGCCCTGGCCTGCAGCGCCGCGCTGGCCCAGGACGGCTATCCTGCCCGGCCCGTGCGCATCGTCGTGCAATACCAGGCCGGCGGCTCCACCGACACCGTGGCGCGCATCCTGGCCGAGGGCCTGGCCAAGCGCCTGGGCCAGCCCGTGGTGGTGGACAACCGCAGCGGCGCCGGCGGCATCATCGGCACCGAGCACGTGGCCAAGAGCGTGCCCGACGGCCACACCCTGCTGCTGACCGTGCCCGGGCCCATCACGGCCAACCTGGTGCTCTACAAGAAGCTGCCCTACGACCCGCGCACCGAGCTGCGCATGGTCTCGGACGTGGTCTCGCCCTCCATGGTGATGGCCGTCAACCCGGCCGTGCCGGCCAGGGACTTCAAGGGCCTGGTCGAGGCCGTGCGCCAGTCGCCGGGCAAGTACGCCATGGGTTCCTGGGGGGCGGGCACGCAGCCGCACCAGGTCCAGGTCTTCATGGACAAGGCCTACGGCCTGCAGTCGCTGCACGTGGCCTACAAGGGCGAGGGGCCCATGTCCATCGACCTGATCAGCGGCGTGATCCAGATGACGCTGGGCTCGGCCGCCACGCTCAAGCCCTTCATCGATGCCGGCAAGCTGCGCGCCCTGGCCGTGGCCGGACCGCGCCGCAGCAAGGCCCTGCCCGATGTGCCCACCTTTGCCGAGCAGGGCTACCGCGAGCCCGTGTACGCCATCACGGGATCGATCTCGCTGATGGCGCCCGCGCGCACGCCCGACGCCATCGTCGAACGCCTGGGCCGCGAGGTCGCCGCCGTGATGCGCGAGCCCCAGGTGCGCCAGCGTGTCGAGGCGCTGGGCCTGGAGGCCCAGGGCAACAGCCCGGCCGAGGCCAGCGCCGCCTACGCCGCCTTCTTGCCCGTGGCGCTGGACCTGGCGCGCTCCACGGGCGTGACCCTCGACTGACCCCCTCCTGCCCTGAAGAAAACAATGGACATGAACCCGACCCCTCCCTCCCTGCCCGAAGTCCGCCGCGCCCTGGCGCGCTCCATCGGCCTGGCCGCCTTTGTCTACGGCTATCCGCTGATAGAGACCTACCGTACCTGCCGCCTGCAGACCGATGCCGGCGCCGCGCGCGCCACCGGTCTGAGTGTGGGTCTGGGCCTGGACATGCGCGGCGACTTCGACATGCTGCACCACAGCCAGCGCCCCTCCACCCATGAGGACCGCGACGTGGTCACGCCCGCCAACGACCTGCTGTACTCGCTGGCCTGGATCCACCTGGCCGACGGCCCGCGCCTGCTGACCGTGCCCTCCAGCGCCGCGCATCCGGGCCGCTATTTCGTGCTGGCCCTGTACGACGCCTATACCGAGAATTTCGAGAACCTGGGCCCGCGCAACTGCGCGCCCGAAGGCGAGACCGTGGTCCTGGTCGGGCCGGGCGGCCAGGTGCCGGAACACCTGGCCGGCCACCGCCTGGTGCACTGCCCCAGCAACCTGGTCTGGCTGATCGGCCGCACCGTGGTGGGCGATGCGCCCGACTGGCCTGCAGCCCGCGCGCTGCAGGCCGACATCCGGCTGGAGCCCGCGCCGGGCGTGCCGAAAGGAGGCCGCCCGGCCGCCGTCACGAACTGGGTCGGCCCGCCCGTGGACGCCATGGCGGCCGCCTTCGAGAACCAGGAGCCTGCGGCCGAGGTTGCGCCGCGCTTTTTTGCCAACCTCTGCCATGCGCTGGCCGAGGCGCCTGGCCGCAAGGAGGACCAGGGGCTGCTGGCCTGGTTCGGCCAGGCCGGCCTGGTGGCCAGCGCCCACATGGCGTGGGAGCAACTGGAGGAGCCCGTGCGCGAAGGCCTGACCGAGGGCTTTGCCGACGGCGTGCGCACCGTGGCCGCCATGGGGCGCAACCGCCGTCCCCGGCCGTGGACCATGACGCCGTCCACCGGCCGCTACGGCAGCGAGTACCTGGGCCGCGCACGCACCGCCTACCTGGGCCTGGGCGCGCTGGCCACCAGCGAGGCCATCTACGCCGCCGCCCACCACGACGCAGGCCTGCAGCCGCTGGACGGCAGCCAGCGCTATGTGCTGCGCTTCGATGCCGCCGACATGCCGCCGGCCGATGCCTTCTGGTCCGTCACCCTGTATGACGCCGACCGCTTTCTCTACGGCAACGAGATCGGCCGCCACTCCATCGGCGACCGCACGCCGGGCTTGCTGCGCGAGGCCGACGGCAGCCTGCAGATCGACCTGGGCCATGCCCGGCCGGCACAGGGCGCCGCCAACTGGCTGCCCACGCCGCACGGGCGCTTCTACCTCATCCTGCGCATGTACCACCCGCAGGCAGGCGCACACCAATGGCCTGTTCCGCCCCTGCAGCCCGTGGCCGCATGAGACACGCCATGGACCTGAGCACCCTGGCCGAGGAGGCCGTCATCCACACCTGCCCGCTGTACGAGATGCGCCGCATGCGCGCGGCCACCTCGCCCCGGCGCAATGCGGCCGGCGAGGCTGCGCCCGCACCGCTGCGCTGGTGCAACCAGTTCGTGCATGCGCGCCAGCTGCTGCGCGCCGGCACCAGCCGCGTGGTCACGCCCAACAACGACACGCTCTACACCAACGCCTGGCTGGACCTGGGCGCCGGGCAGCTGGTGATCGACGTGCCCGACACGGCGGGCCGCTACTACGTGCTGGGCCTGCTGGACTTCTTCACCAACCCCTTCGCCCACCTGGGCCAGCGCCTGACGGGCACGGCTGCGCGCTCCTTCCTTGTCACGCCGCCCGGCTGGCAGGGGGCGCTGCCGCCACCGTTCGATGCGCCCGGCGCACACATTGCCGCGCCTACGCCCTGGCTGTGGGTGATAGGCCGCATCCTGGTCGATGGCGAGCATGACCTGCCCGCCGTGCACGCGCTGCAGGACGGCTTTGCGGTGCGCCCGCTGGCCGACTGGCAGGCGGGCACGCCCTCGCAGGCCCGTGCCTTCGACCCGGACTGCGATCCCCAGGCCCCGCCAAATGCCGAGCACTATGCAGCCCAGGTGAATGCCGCCTTGCGCGACAACCCGCCGCCGGCAGGGCATGCCGCACGGGTCGCGCGCTTTGCGGCCGTGGGCCTGGGCGCCGGGCTGGGCGCACCCGACGCGCAACAGCAAGCCGCACTGCAGCGCGCCCTGGACAGCGTGCTGCCCCGGCTGCGCGCGGCCAGCACGGGCCGGCGCCTGGACTCGGGCTGGGAACACCCCGCCCTGGTCGAAGGCAGTTTTGGCGACGACTTCCAGGCCCGCGCCGAAATTGCGCTCAAGTACATCGGCATGCTGGAAAGCCGCGAGGCCATCTACCCGCTAGCCTGGCATGACGCCCAGGGCCGGCCCCTGCATGGCAGCCGCCGCTACCGGCTGCGCTTTGCCCCAGGCGCGCTGCCGCCCGTGCAGGCCTTCTGGTCCCTGACCCTCTACGGCGCCCACGACTGCATGCTGGTGGACAACCCCATCGACCGCTATGCCATCGGCGACCGCACGCCGGGCCTGCGCCCCGACACTGATGGCGATGGCGGGTTGACTATCCACATCAGCCATGCGCCGCCGGCCAGCGAAGACCACCGCGCCAACTGGCTGCCCGCGCCGCGCGAAGGCTTTTACCTGTGCCTGCGCGCCTACATGCCACGGCCCGAACTGCTGGACGGCCGCTACGCCCTGCCCCCCATCGAACCAGACCCGGAGACCCCATGAACGCCAGAGACGACGACAAGCCCTTCTTGCTGGTGGGCACCGGCAGCGAAACCGTGGCGCCGGGCCTGCACATACTGCGCGGCCAGGGCCAGTCCTTCGTGGCCGAGACCGACGCGGGCCTGGTGGTGATCGACGCCGGCCCCGGCGGCAAAGTCAGCCAGGACATGATCGCCAGCCTGCGCCGGCTCAGCGACGCGCCCGTGCATGCGCTGTGCTACAGCCACGGCCACATCGGCTACAACGCGGGCGTGCCCGCCTGGCTGGAGCATGCGGCCGCGCGCGGAGAGCCTGTGCCGCGCCTCATCACACACCGCAACCTGCCGCGCCGCCAGGCACGCTACCGCGAGACCCGGGCGCTGCAGCACCGCATGGCCGAGATCCAGTTCAACCGCAGCGCGGGCTTTTTCGAGCACCGGCTGGACATGCACGAGCCCACCGAAACCTTCGACACGCGGCTGGAGATAGGCAGCGGGGACAGCCGCATCGAGTTGTTCTGGGCGCCGTCCGAGACCGACGACGCCATCGCGCTGTGGAGCCCCGGCCAGCGCGTGCTGTACGGCGGCGCGGCGCTGCTGGACTCCATCCCGAACATCGGCACGCCGTTTCGCACGCTGCGCGACACTGTGCGCTGGGCCGACACGCTGCAGGCCATGGCCGCGCTGCGCCCGCTCAAGGCCGTGCGCGAGTTCGGTCCCGTGATCGAGGGCGAGCAGGCCGTGCAGCAGGTGCTGCTGCACACCGCACAGGCGCTGCGCTGGCTGCGCGCCGAAGTCGTGCGCCTGATGAACGAGGGCCTGAACGAGCAGCAGGTGCTCGCGGCCATGGACTATCCGCAGGAACTGTTCGGCGTGGAGTGGATGAAGCCCACCTATGGCGACCCCAGCTACATCGTGCGCGACATCTACCGCTCGGAAAACGGCTGGTGGGACCGCAACCCGACCACGCTGCACCCGGCCCCGCCCGAGGCTGCGGGCGCCGCCATTGCCGAGGCCATCACCGACAAGCCCGGCCTGGTGGCCAGCGCCCAGGCGCTGGCCGACGCGGGCCAGTGGCAGTTGGCCCTGCATGTGATCGACGTGCTGGCCACGGCGGCCGGCGACGCGCCCGAGATCGGCCAGGCCCGCAGCCTCAAGGCCGCCTGGCTGCGCGAGCGTGCGCGCGAGGTGGACAGCTATGTCTCGCGCAACCTCTACCGGGTGGGGGCCGACATGATCGAGCAGGGCACGCAGGCGCGCCTGGGGCTGCGCTGACGGGGCCGCGCACAGGAAAGGCGACACAAGGCGACACAAGGAGACAAGTGCATGAAGACGATGAAGAAGCACGGCATGGCCCTGGCACTGCTGCTGGCCATGGCCTGCACAGGCCACGCCCAGCCGGCACAGGATGCCGGCAACTACCCCGCCCGCCCCGTCACGCTGATCGTGCCCACGGCCGCCGCCGGCGGCACGGACACCATCGCGCGGGTGTTTGCCGAAGGCCTGACCCGGCTGCTCAGGCAGCCCTTCGTGGTGGACAACCGGCCCGGCGCCAACGGCCTGGTCGGCGTGGAGCAGGCCGCGCGCAGTGCGCCGGACGGCTACCGGCTGCTGTTCACCTACACGGCGTCCATGGCCGTGAACCCCAGCCTCTACCGCAAGGTGCCCTATGACCCGGTAAAGGACTTCACGCCCATTGCGCAGATAGGGCGCGCCGGCAATCTGCTGCTGGTCTCGCGCGATCTGCCCGTGCACACGCTCAAGGAGTTCGTGGCCTATGCAAGCGCCCGGCCCGGCCAGCTCAGCTACTGCTCCTGGGGCCAGGGCTCGGGCGGGCACCTGACCATGGAATTCCTGCTCAAGCAGGCCGGCCTGCAGATGCAGCATGTGCCCTACAAGGGCAGCAGCCCCTGTGTGCAGGGCCTGCTGGGCGGGCAGGTGCAGGCGGCGTTTGCAGACACCTCTTCCACCGTGGAGCTGGTGCGTGCGGGCCGCGTACGCGCCATCGCCCACAGCGGCGACAAGCGCATTCCCAGCCAGCCGGACCTGCCCAGCCTGACCGAGGCGGGCTACCCGTTCCACAACTATTCCTGGTACGGCGTCTTCGCGCCCGCCAAAACGCCGCAGCCCATCGTAGACAAGCTCAACGCCGCCATCAACCAGTTGCTGCAGGACCCGGCCACGGCCAAAAAGCTGGGCGAGCTCAACCTGACCGATCTGCCCCGGACCACGCCCGCGCAATTCGCCGACACGCTGCGCCAGGACCTGGCGGACTGGGGGCGGCTGGTGCGCGAGGTGGGTGTGCAGCTGGACTGAGGGCAGGCCCTTGGCGGGCCAGGCTCACTCGGCCACGATGCCCGTCCTGCGCACCACCTCGCCAAAGCGCTTGAGGCGCTCGGACATCATGGCCTCGAAGGCGGCAGGGCTCATTTCCTCGGGCGGGGTCACGCCCCGGTCCTGCAGGCTGGCCACCATGGCGGGCGCCGTGGCGGCCTGGCGCACGGCCTTGAAGAGGGCCTGCACCACGGGCGCGGGCGTGCCGGCCGGCGCGGCCAGGCCGGTCCAGGAGCTCATGTTCAGCTGCGGGTAGCCGACCTCGGCCAGGGTGGGCACATCGGGAATTTGTGCCACGCGCTGCTCGGAGGCCACGGCCAGGGCGCGCACCTTACCCGCCTGGATGTGGGGCAGCATGGAGATGAGGTTGTCGAAGAACACCTGCACCTCGCCCGCCAGCACCGAGGTGACCAGCAGCGTGCCGCCCCGGTAGGGAACATGGGTGATGTCCAGGCCCGCGTCGGCCTTGAGCATCTCCATGTTGAGCTGGCCCATGCTGCCCGTGCCGCCGCTGCCGTAGTTGAGCTGGCCAGGGTGCTTTTTGGCATAGGCGATGAACTCCGCGAAGCTGCGGATGGGCAGGCTCGCGGGCACGACCAGCACATTGGGCAGGCGGCCCAGGATGGCGATGTTCTCGAAATCCTTGATGGGGTCGTAGCCCACCTTGGGCTGGGTCAGCGGATTGGCCAGGTGGCTGCTCTGCGAGGACACGACCAGGGTGTAGCCGTCCGGCCTGGCGCGCGCCACGGCCAGCGCGGCCACCGAGCCGCCCGCGCCGGGCCGGTTCTCCACCACGATGGGCACGCCCAGGATGCGCGCCATGGGCTCGGCGTACTGGCGCGCCATGGCGTCCACCGAGCCACCGGCCGGAAACGGCACGATGAAGCTGATCTGGCGCGTGGGGTAGCCGGCGGCCTTGCCTTCGGCGGCCAGCGCCGCAAGCGGGGCCAGCACACCCAGGCCCAGCCCCGCGCCGAGCACGCGGCGGCGGGAAGGGTGGCTGCCAGCCTGGCGGGCGATAGGGGTCATGCTCATGTCTCCTCCTTATGGAAATACGTCGGCTGCGCCCGGCCATCCGGAGCGCCCTGGGGGCACCCTGGGCGTGCCCTGCTTACTCGGCCACGATATGGGCCTTGCGCACCACCTCGCCGAAGAGCTTCAGGCGCTCGGCCATCATCTTCTCGAAGGCGGCGGGACTCATCTCCTCGGGGGCGACCACGCCGCGCTCCTTGAGGCTGGCCACCATGGCCGGCGCCGTGGCCGCCTGGCGGATGGCCTTGTACAGCGTCTGGACGATGGCGTCGGGCGTGCCCGCAGGCGCCGCAATGCCGGTCCAGGAACTCATGTTGAGCTGGGGATAGCCGACCTCGGCCATGGTGGGCACGTCGGGCAGCATGGGCAGGCGCTGCTCCGAGGCCACGACCAGGGCGCGCACCTTGCCCGACTGCACGTGGGGCAGCATGAAGACCAGGTTGTCGAGGATGAACTGCACCTCGTTGCCGATGGCGGCCGTGACCAGCGGCGAGCCGCCACGGTAGGGAATGTGCGTGGCGAAGATGCCCGTGGCGGCCTTGAGCATTTCCACATTGAGCTGGCCCATGCTGCCGATGCCGGCGCTGCCGTAGTTGACCTGGCCGGGGCGCTTTTTCACGTACTCGATGAACTCCTGGAAGTTCTTCACGGGCAGGCTGGAATGCACCATCAGCGCATTGGGCTGGCGGCCCAGGATGGCAATGTTCTCGAAGTCCTTGATGGGGTCGTAGCCCACCTTGGGCTGGGTCAGCGGATTGGCCAGGTGGCTGCTCTGCGAGGACACGACCAGGGTGTAGCCGTCCGGCTTGGCGCGCGACACGTACTGCGTGGCCACCGAGCCGCCCGCGCCGGGCCGGTTCTCCACCACGATGGGCGCGCCCAGGATGCGCGACAGGGGCTCTGCGTACTGGCGGCCCATGATGTCCACCGAACCGCCGGGCGGAAACGGCACGACCAGCGTGATCGGGCGCGAGGGGTACTTGTCATCGGCGCGTGCGGCCAGCGGCGCCAGCGCGGACAGGCCCGCCAGGCCAAGGCCTGCGCCCAGCAGCTTGCGGCGGGTGTTCAGGGAGGGGTTCACGGACAGGTTTTTCATGGGTATCAGCGCAATCAGGGGTGATCAAAGATGGCGAGGGCCACGGCCTGCGCGCGCGGCACGAAGGTGGCCAGCTCGCAGTACTCGCGCTCGGTATGGGGATGGCCGCCCACGGGGCCGGTGGCGCACAGCGTGGGCACGCCCACCGACGCGGTCAGGCCGCTGTCGGCCGCGCCGCCCGTGAACTCGCCCTGCACATCAAAGCCCAGCGACTGCGCGCCGCGCCGGTACAGCTGCAGCAGCGCATCGGGCGTGGGCGCCATGGGCAGGGTGCGGCGCACGGCGGTGACGCGGCCCTGGGTGCGGGGCACGGATTCTTCCTCCACGATGGCGCGGATGCGCTCCATCAGCGCATCGGGATCGGTCTGGGCCGTGTAGCGCACATCGAGCTCGGCCTTGGCGTGGGGCGCCACCATGTTCGGCACGATGCCGCCCTGCAGCACGCCCACATTGGTGGTCGTGCCCGTGGCGGGATCGGTCAGCGCATGC
>NZ_JAELTK010000064.1:0-36829 GCF_016428765.1 Delftia sp. ASV31 | reverse complement strand
GTTGGAAGTCACCTGCCGCGCCGCGGCAAGCGGTCGCATCGGTGACTGGATGGGATTCTGTAGAGGCTTGTCCAATATTTCAAAGATTTTTAGGATATCGGCTGGATACTTTTCACATATATGGAACTGCGCCATCTCCGTTACTTCCTGGCCGTGGCCGATACCGGCCACATCACGCGCGCGGCCGAGCTGCTGGGCATGCAGCAGCCGCCGCTGTCGCAGCAGATCCGCGCGCTGGAGGAGGAGCTGGGCATTGCCCTGTTCCGGCGCCACCCCAAGGGCGTGGACCTGACCGACGCGGGCCTGGAGCTGCAGGGCGAGGCCACGCGGCTGCTGGCCGACTTCACCGCCATGCGCGACCGCATGCAGGCCTTTGCGCGCGGCGAGCGCGGGCGCATCCATGTGGGCTTCACCAGCTCGGCGGCGGCCCATGCCTTCACGCCCGAGGTGCTGCGCCTGTGCCGTGGCCGCCATCCCGACATTGCGCTGGATGTGAGCGAGAACAATGCCGCCGAGATCACCGAGGCCGTGCAGGCCGGGCGCATGCACTGCGGCTTTCTGCGCGTGCCGGTGGCCCGGCCCGAAGGCCTGGTGTTCGAGACGCTGCTGCAGGAGCCCGCGCTGCTGGCCATTCCCGTGGACCATAGGCTGGCGCGCGATGCATCGCGGCCCGTGGCGCTCAGGCAGCTCGATGGCGAGCGCCTGATCCTTGTGCGGCGCACGGGCGCCCCGGGGCTGTACGCGAACCTGCTGGCGCTGTGCGCCCGGCACAAGGTACAGGTGGAGGTGGCCGCCGAGGTGGAACGCATGATGACCAATGTGAACCTGGTGGCGGCGGGCGTGGGCCTGTCCATCGTGCCGGCCTCGGTGCGCGGCGCCCATCCCGAGGCGGTGGTCTACCGCGCCTTCGAGCCCGCCGTGCGGCTGAGCGCCCCGCTCACCCTGGTGCACCGCGAGGCCGGCACGGAAACCGGCGGCGCAGGACCCGCGGCCACCTTCATCGCCCTGGCGCGCGAGCTGGCGCAGCGCCACCAGGCGCCGGGCGGCTGAGGCATGCGGGCACCGCAAGGCACCGATACCGGCCGGCGCGCCCTGCTGGCGGCGGCTGCCTGCGCGCTGGCCTGGCCCGCCCAGGCATTGCCGGCCCGGCCCGCCTGGCCGGGCGCCAGCGTGCGGATCGTGGTGGCCTACCCCGCAGGCGGTGTCAGCGACATGGTGGCCCGCGCCCTGGCCGAGCAACTGGCGCAGCAATGGGGCACGGCCGTGATCGTGGACAACCGCCCCGGCGCCAGCGGCACCGTGGCGCTGGAGCTGCTGGCGCGCAGCGCGCCCGACGGCCGCACCCTGGTCTTTGCCGCCGCCACCGCCGTGGGCCTGGCCGCAGCCTCCGTGACGCCCGTGGCTGGCGTGATGCGCACGCCCATGCTGCTGGTGGGCACGCCGGCGCTGAAGGCCGCAGATTTCGAAGGCATGCTGGCCGAGGCGCGCGGCATGCCCGGCGGCATACGCTGGGCCACCACGGGCGAGGGCACGACGGGCCACGCCGTGCTGCAGCGCATAGAGCAGGCCACGCGCATTCCCATCGTGCATGTGCCCTACAAGGGCGGGGGCCAGCAGCTCAACGATGCGCTGGCCGGGCATTTCGAGCTGCTGTCCACCAATGTGGCGCCGCTGCAGCTGCAGGCGCTGCGCGCGGGCCGCCTCAAGGCCCTGGCCGTGGGCGCGCCGCAGCGGCTGGCAGCCCTGCCCGATGTGCCCACGCTGGCGCAGCTGGGCCATGCGCAGGCCAACCTGGATTCGCTGTTCGGCCTGTTCGCGCCGCCGCAGATGGCGCCAGCGCTGGCCCAGCGCATCAATGCCGCGGTGGCCCAGGCGCTGCGCGCGCCGGCCATCCGCAGCCGGCTGGAGGCGGCCAGCAACCAGCCGTTCGAGGGTTCGGCCGCAGAGTTCGCGCAGCAGGTGATGCGCGAGGCCGGGCGCTGACCGCCCTGCATCGCTCCCCCCGCACCACGCCCTGCACCACGCCCTGCACCACGCCGGACTGGCTCAACGCGCGTACTTCTTGGCCCCGGCCACGCAGACCACGGCGGCCATGGTGACCAGCACCATGCCCCAGCTCACCTGCTCGTGCAGCAGCAGGGCCGCCAGGCCCAGGCCCATGAAGGGCTGCAGCAGCTGGATCTGGCCCACGGCCGCAATGCCGCCCTGCGCCAGGCCCCGGTACCAGAACACGAAGCCGATGAGCATGCTGAACAGCGAGACATAGGCCAGGCCCAGCCATGCGGGCCGGCCCACATCGGCCAGCGATGCCGGCATGCTGAGCAGGGCGGCCGGCAGCATGACGGGCAGGGCCAGCACCAGCGACCAGCTGATGACCTGCCAGCCGCCCAGCGTGCGCGACAGGCGCGCGCCCTCGGCATAGCCCAGGCCGCAGACGATGATGGCGGCCAGCATCAGCAGATCGCCGCGCAGCGAGCCCCCGGCCCCGCCCACGGCCGCATAGCCGGCCACGAAGGCCGCGCCCGCCAGCGAGAACAGCCAGAAGGCCGGGCGCGGGCGCTCGCCGCCGCGCAGCACGGCGAACACGGCCGTGGACAGGGGCAGCAGGCCCACGAAGACGATGGAATGCGCCGAGGTGACGTACTGCAGCGCCAGCGCGGTCAGCAGCGGAAAGCCCACCACGCCGCCCAGCGCGCTCAGCGCCAGCGAAGGCATGTCGGCACGCGCGGGCCGGGGCTGGCGCAGCGCCAGCAGCATGGCCAGGGCCAGCAATGCCGCGATGCTGGCGCGCGCACAGGTCAGGAAGGTGGGGTCCAGGTCGGCGACCGCCACGCGGGTGGCCGGCAGCGATCCCGCAAAGATCGCCACGCCGATGAATCCGTTGATCCACCCGCTGCTTGTCTTGTCCATCAAAAAGCTCCTTGGTTTGCAGCGGGAAGTGGGCCATTGCACGGCCGTATCTTCCATAGACAGTCCAATACAATTCAAAAGAACTGTTATGCACACAAATCCACTACAGAAGAGAGAGCAGCCATGCGCAGCGGCACACGCATCCAGGCGGTGATGCAAGAGATCCAGTCGCGCATCGCCGCGCGCACCTACCTGCCCGGCACGCGCCTGCCCTCGGTGCGCGCGCAGGCGCAGGCCATGCAGGTGTCGGTGTCCACGGTGGTTGAGGCCTATGAGCGGCTGGCGGCCGAGGGGGTGATCGTCTCGCGCCCGGGCTCGGGCTTTTATGTGGCGGGGCCGGTGGCACCGCTGGCGCTGGGCGGTATCGGGCCGCGCGTGGACAGGGAAGTCGACCCCCTGTGGCTGGCCCGCCAGTCGCTGCAGGCAGATGCCCACGCGCTCAAGCCGGGCTGCGGCTGGCTGCCGCCTTCATGGCTGTACGAGGAAGGCGTGCGCCGCGCGCTGCGCTCCCTGGCGCGCTCGGGCACGCTGGAGCTGACGGAGTACGCAACGCCGCTGGGCCACCCGGCACTGCGCCGCCTGCTGGCGCGGCGCATGGCCGCCATGGGGCTGGAGACCTCGCCCGAGCAGATCCTGCTGACGGAGTCGGGCACGCACTCCATCGACCTGGTCTGCCGTTTCCTGCTGGAGCCCGGCGATACGGTGCTGATCGACGACCCCTGCTATTTCAATTTCCATGCGCTGCTCAAGGCGCACCGCGTGCAGGCCGTGAGCGTGCCCTACACGCCGCAGGGGCCCGACGTGGCCCGGTTCGCCGACGCGCTGCAGGCACATTCGCCACGCCTGTACATCACCAATTCGGCCATCCACAACCCGACGGGCGCCACGCTGTCGCCACTGGTGGCGCACCGCATCCTTAAGCTGGCCGACAGCTCGGACCTGGTGATCGTGGAGGACGACATCTTCTGCGACCTGGAGACCCATGCGGCGCCCCGGCTGGCGGCCTTCGACGGCCTGTCGCGCGTGATCCAGATCGGCAGCTTCTCCAAGACGGTGTCGGCCTCGCTGCGCTGCGGCTTCATCGCGGCGCGGCCCGACTGGACGCAGGACCTGGCGGACCTGAAGATCGCCACCAACTTCGGCGGCGGGCGCATGGCCGCCGACATCGTGCTGCGCACGCTGACCGACAGCGGCTACCGCAGGCACATGGAGTCCGTGCGGCTGCGGCTGGCGCAGGAGATGGAACGCACGGCCGCGCGGCTGCAGGCCCTGGGCATGAAGCCCTGGCTGGTGCCGCAGGCCGGCATGTTCCTGTGGTGCCAGTTGCCCGGGGGCATGGATGCCACGGCGCTTGCACGCACCTGCCTGGAGGATGGCGTGGTGCTGGCGCCCGGCAATGCCTTCAGCCAGTCGCAGAGCGCAGGCGACTTCCTGCGCTTCAATGTGGCGCAGTGCTCGGATGCGCGGATCTTCGAGGTGCTGGCGCGGGCGCTGAAGGGCTAGGCCGTTTCAGCCTGCAGCAGGCCCCGCACCCGTGCCTGCACGTGTTCCAGGGACGGCGGCAGATCGAACAGCACACGGTAGACGATGGGTGCGGCCAGCGCGTCGATCAGGGTGTCCGCAGCGGGCATCGCCTCGCCACGCCGCGCTGCGCGCTCGCCGATCTGCGCCAGTTGCCCGCGCAGGATTTCCACGCAGGCGCAGGGCGTGTGCTCGTTGCCCGCTGCGGCGGCCATGTCGCGCAGCATGGTGCGGCCCAGCGGCGAGGCCGATTCCTCCAGGAACTGCTCGGCCCAGGCCAGCAGGTCGCCCTCCAGCGTGCCCGTGTCCAGCGGCGGCGCCGTGGGCCGGATGATTTCCACGGCCACATCGGCCAGCAGCTGCTGTATGTCGCCCCAGCGCCGGTAGAGGGTGGACGGCGTCACGCCCGCCTGGGCGGCGATGAGCGGAAAGCTCAGTTCCTCGCGCGGCATGGTTTCCAGCAGGCCCTTGACGGTCTGGTAGACCGTGGCCTGGATGCGCGCGCTGCGTCCGCCGGGACGGGCGGGACCGCCTGTTTTGGAAAGGGATGGGACTTGCGTGCTCATGGTTATTAAAGCTAAAAATTTGCGTTAGCAGCGCACAAGCGCAGAATTCGCTAACGCAAAAACTTTGCATTAATTGTGCAGCAGGGCTCTTAACCATGTCGGTACTGCAACCATCCAACTCCACTCCCGCTGCCCGGCCCGGCCGCAGCCTGGCCGTCCTGGCCTTCGGCCTGGGCAGCTTCTTCGCGGCCTCCAGCGCGCCCACGCCGCTGTACCGCCTCTACCAGCATGACTGGGGCTTTTCCTCCGGCATGCTGACCCTGGTCTTCGCGGTCTATGCGCTGAGCCTGCTGCTGGCCCTGCTCACCACGGGCGCGCTGTCGGACCACCTGGGCCGCAAGCCCGTGATCCTGACGGCGCTGGTGCTGGAGATCGTCTCGCTGGCGGTGTTCGCCCGCGCGGGCGACGTGCAGGCCCTGGTGCTGGCGCGCGTGCTGCAGGGCTTTGCCACCGGCATGGCCAGTGCGGCCATGGGCGCGGCGCTGCTGGACCTGCACCGCGAGCGCGGCACGCTGGTGAGCACCATGGCGCCCATGGTCGGCATGGCGGCGGGCATTGTCGTGGCGGGCGAGTTCGCGCAGCTGTGGCGCCAGCAGCTGGGCCTGGTGTTCTGGCTCATGGCACTGATCTTCGTGGCCGTGGCCGCCGCCATGGCCGTGCTGCCCGAGACGGGCGCGCGCCGCCCCGGCGCACTGGCCGCCATGCGCCCGCGCGTGCGGATTCCGGGCCAGGCCCGGGCCGACTTCATGCGCGTGCTGCCCATGAGCATCACGGTGTGGGCGCTGGGGGGCTTTTACCTGTCGCTGGGCCCGTCGATGATCCGCTCGGTCACGGGCTCGGAGATCGCCGCCAGCTTTGCCGTGTGCATCAACACGCTGAGCGCCGCCGCCGCCATCTGGACGCTGCGCAGCCGCGCGCCGCGCGCCATGCTGCAGTTCGGCGGCAGCGGCCTGCTGGCCGGGGTGGCCCTGCTGCTGGTCGGCGCCCATCTGCAAAGCCTGCCCCTGGTGCTGGGTGCCTCGGTGGTGGCGGGCGCGGGCTTCGGCGTGGGCTTCCAGGGCGCGCTGCGCAGCGTGATCCCGCTGGCCGAGCCGCACGAGCGCGGCGCCCTGATCTCGGCCATCTACATCGCCAGCTACCTGGCGTTCAGCGTGCCGGCCATCGCAGCGGGCATGGCCGCCGCGCGCTTCGGCCTGTTGCCGGTCACCTATGCCTATGGCCTGATGCTGATGCTGTTCGCGGGCCTGGCGCTGGCGGGGACGCGCCAGCCCAGGCCGGTGGCCTGTGCACGGCCTAGATCTGCTCCTTGAGCCAGTCGCTGAACAGTTGCACCTTCCTCGACTGGCGCTGCAGCCTGGGCGTGACCAGGTAGTAGGAGGCGCCGGTGCGCACGGGCAGTCCGAAGGGCGCCACCAAGCGGCCGCCATCGATGTCGTCGACCAGCAGCGCGGTCTGGCCAATGGCGATGCCCAGGCCATCGGCGGCGGCCTGCCAGGTCAGCACCGAGCTGCTGAAACGCATGGTCTCCACGCCGTCGATCTCGTCCTCGTAACGGCACAGCCGGGCCCAGGTCTGCCAGTCGGCCTTGCGGTAGTGCGAGACCAGCAGCCGCTTGCGCAGCAGGGCCTGGGGATAGGCGATCTCGGGGGCATTGGCATGCAGGAAGGCGGGGCTGCACACGGGCTCGATCACGTCCTCGAACAGGAATTCAGTGTCCACGCCCTGCCAGGCGCCATGGCCCATCTGTATGGCCAGGTCCACATGGTCGCGATCGAAGTCCACGTCCTTGACCGAGTTGGTGATGACCACGGCGATGTCGCCATGGCGGGCGTTGAAGTCCTGCAGCCGCGGAATCAGCCACTTGGCGGCGAAGGTGGTGTAGGTCTGCAGGCGCAGCGTGTTGTCGGAGCCGCTGCGCATGATCTCGTCCGTGGCGCGGCCAATGCCCTCGAAGGCAGGGGCCACGGCCTCGCCATAGCGCTGGCCGGCCAGGGTCAGGCTGATGCCGTGGCGCTCGCGCCGGAACAGTTCCACGCCCAGATAGGTCTGCAGCACGTTCAGCTGCTTGCTCACGGCGGACTGGCTGATGTGCAGCTCCCGCGCCGCCTGCGTGAGATTGCGGGTGCGCGCCACCACTTCGAAGACCTTGAGGGGGTTGAGCGGCGGGATTCTTCCATGCATGCGCGGATTCTAGGATTGCGCCTGCAGCCAGCGGGCCATGAGCAGGTTCACCTCCGGTGCGCATTCATACTGCACCCAGTGGCCGGCACGCGGCACGATGGTCCAGTCGCGCTCGGCGCGTCCCTGCGCCAGGGATTCGGCGGCCTCCATGGGCTCGGCCGTGACGTCGGCCTCGCCCCAGACCAGCAGCACGGGGCGCCGGTAGTCCTGCAGCAATGCCTGCAGCGCGCTGCCGCGCGAAATGGATTTGCTGCGAAAGCGCGTGGCTTCGCAGGACAGACCATGCACGCACAGGGCCAGCGCATCCACGGCCTCCGGTCCCGACAGCATGAAGACCGCCAGGTTCTGCCGCCACGCGGCCTCGCGCGCGGCGAGGTCGTCGACGCGCCAGTCCAGCAGCGGGGCCATCTCGCGGCGCCTGCCGCCGTGGCCGGCCGTGCCCAGCAGCACCAGGCGCTCCACCCGCTGCACGCGCGCTGCCAGCTGGGCTGCAATCGCTGCGCCGAAGGAAAAGCCCGCCAGGAGAACGCCCTGCTCGGGTACCAGCAGGTCCAGACATTGCTCCAGCGACTGCACCATGGCCGGCAGGCGTGCGGGGTCATGGGCGGGCAGCGCGAAGTCCTGCGAATCACCGAAGCCCGGCAGATCAGGCACCAGCACGCGGAACTGGCGCGACAGCGCTTCGATGTTGCGCACCCAGTGCATCCACGACCCGTGGCCGCCGTGCAGCAGCACCAGGGGGCGGCCCTGCCCCCATTCACGCCAGTGCAGGTCCACGCCCTCGTCCCCCCAGGTGGCGGCAAGCACATGGTGACGCGCCGTGGAGTCCAGCGCCTGCAGGAGGCTGTGGCGCGGGTTCAGCACGCCTGCAGCACCAGTGCATCGACGGCCACCACGCCCTGCCCTTCGGGCAGGACCATGAGCGGGTTGGCCTCGGCCTCCAGCACGCCCAGCTCGGGACGCAGGGCGAGGCGGGACAGGGCGGAGATGGCATGTGCCAGCGCCTCCAGGTCACCCCGGGGCCTGCCGCGCAGGCCGGAGACGGTCTGCAGCAGCCGGACCTCGGCGACCATTTCCCGGGCAGTTTCCACGGATACGGGGGCCATGCGGATGCTGCGGTCGCGCAGCACCTCGGCCCAGATGCCGCCAGCGGCCAGCATGATGACGGGGCCTGCATCGGGGTCGATGCGGTAGCCCACCAGCACCTCGGCCAAGCCCTTGCACAGGGGCTGCACCAGCGCCTGGTCGCAGGCCGTGCCCGGCGCATTGCGCGCCAGGTTGGAGCGCAGGGTGGCAAGGGCACCGTCCAGCTCCTGCGCCGTGCCGACGCCCAGCACCACGCCGCCGACCTCGGTCTTGTGCGCGATGGCCGGCGAGCACAGCTTGGCCACCACGGGGTAGTCAAACGGCAGGTCCCCGACCGACCCCTGCAAAGGCAGGCAGGCAAAGGGCGCATGCGGCATCTGCAGCGCGTCGAACAAAGCATACGCCTGGGCCTCGCTGAGCGCACGGCCCTCGCCCCGCAGCGCAGGGACAGCGGCCACCGGACCCGGAACGCGCCGTGCCAGCACGCTGGCAATGGCGTCGGCGCAGCTCTCCGGCGTGCGAAAGCAGGGAATCTGTGCCTCGGTCAGCGCGGCCAGGGCCTGCGGCGCGTCGGGCACGAGCATGGCCACCAGGGGCTTGGCATGGTCGGCGCTGTCCATGATGGGACGCACCGCCAGGTCCGGCTGATAGCGGGCGGACGAGCCGACGACGGCCACCACCATGTCGATCTCGGGGGCCTGCAGCAGGATGTCCAGCGCCTTCTTCATCACTTCGTAGCGCGTGCCGGCCAGGGTCAGGTCCAGCACGCGGCCTGCGCTGCCGGGGATGCCGGCCTCCTTGAGGCGGGCCAGCGTCTCGCCGGCCACGGGCTGCACGGTGATGCCGCGCAGGCCCAGCTGGTCCACCACCATGGCCGCACCGCCGCCCGTGGTGGTGACCACGGCCACACGCTGGCCGCAGGCAGGGCTGGCGCCGGCCAGGGGCAGCTTGCGCGCCAGCGGGAACACCTCGAACAGCGTCTCCAGCATGTCCACGCGCGCCACGCCCAGGCCCTTGAGGAAGGCATCGGCGATATCGTCCTCGCCCGCCAGCGCGCCCGTGTGCGTGGCTGCCATCTCGGCAGCGGCGCTGGAGCGGCCCAGCTTGTAGGCGATGACGGGCTTGCCGCGCAACGCGGCCTCGCGCGCAAAGGCCTGCAGCGCATCGCCATGGCGCAGGCTCTCCAGGAACAGCACATAGCCTTCTATGCCTGGATCGTCCAGCGTGGCCGCGCAGATCTCGCCCACGCTCAGGTCCACCTCGCTGCCCACAGAGACCAGGCCCGCGAACCCCACGCCGCGCGCCTTGCCGCGCGAGACCAGGGCGCCGATCATGCTGCCGCTGTGCGATGCCACGAAGACCTTGCCGCTGGGCACATCGGGCTCGGCAAAGGCCGCGTTGGCCGTGAGCACCAGGCCGTTGCGCGGATGGACCACGCCCAGGCTGCTGGGCCCCAGGATGCGCAGGCCCGTGGAACGCGCGATCTGCCGCAGCTGCTGCTCGCGTTGCGCGCCTTCGGGGCCCGACTCGGAAAAGCCGCTGGCCAAAATGGTGACCACGCCCACTCCCAGCCGCGCGCATTCGCGCACGGTCTCCAGTACGGTCCCTGTGGGCGAGAGCACGAAGACATGGTCTGGCACCTCGGGCAAGGCGGCCAGGCTGGGCCAGGCGGGCTCGCCCTGGACCTGGCTGCGGTGCGGATTGATGGGGTAGATGGTGCCGGCAAAGCCCGCGCGCCGCAGGAACTGCAGCGGCCGCCCGCCGGTCTTGCCGACGTCGTCGGAGGCACCCACCAGGGCGATGCTTGCAGGCTCCAGCAGGAACTGGCGCAAGGACCGGCGGGAGGACTGCGTGGCGCCGGAGACAGCGGCGGCGGCAATGGAAGTGGAGGCGTTCATGGTTCGGCTTACTTCTCTATCTTGACTTTCTTGAACTGCTCGGACCAGTGGACCACCTCGGCCTGCAACTGCGCCTTGAATTCGGCGGGCGAATTGCCAATCAGCACCGCGCCCTGCGGGACCAGGGCCTCCTTGAATTCGCGGGACTTCACGGCCCTGGCCACGGCGGCGGCCAGCCGGTCGACGATGGGTTTGGGCGTGCCCGCTGGCGCCAGCAGCCCGTTCCACGAATCGGAGACCATGCCCGGCAGGCCCAGCTCGGCAAACGTGGGCACGGCGGGCAGGCCCGGCAGGCGCACGGGGCCGGCCACGGCCAGCGGACGCACTTTGCCTGCTTCCAGGTTGGGCATGGCGCCAGTGGATGTCATGAACGCGACATCGACCACGCCCGCTATCAGGTCGGTGAGCACGCTGGAGCCGCCCGAATAGGGCACATGCAGCATCTGCAGGCCGGCCAGTTGCTCCAGCCGCAGCGTGGCCATGTGCTGGGAGCCGCCCGCGCCCGTGGTGCCATAGCTGAGCGCACCGGGCCGGGCCCGCGCCAGCGCCTCGAATTCCTTGTAGCTGCGCACGGGCAGTTGGGGGCTGGCCGCCAGCACGCCGGGTGCCGAGGAGATCTTGGAGATGGGCTCGAAGCTCCTGAGCGGGTCGAACTTCTGCCTGGGAAACACAAAGCTGTTCATGGTCAGCGGCGCCGCAGCCACCAGCAGCGTATAGCCGTCGGGCGCAGCCACGGCCACGGTCTCCGAGGCGATGTTGCTGGTGGCACCGGGCTTGTTCTCCACGATGAAGGCGCCCTTGAGTTCATCCTGCAGTGCCTTGGCCACCAGGCGCGCCACCACGTCCGTGGGTCCGCCGGCCTGAAAGCCCACGATGATCTTCACGGGCCGCGACGGATATTTGTCCGAGGCCGCTGCCATGCCTGCGCAGCCCATTGCCGCTGCCGCCGCGAGCGCGGCCATCCATGTACGACGATGCATTCCTTGTCTCCTTTTGTAGTGGTGCCGGGTGGTGCCGGTCTTACTGCCGGGGTGCGGGCTGGAAGGCTTTCTGGGAGAAGGTCCGCCCGAAGACGCCCTCGGCGATGCGGTTCCTGAGCACTTCGATGGAGCCGCCGGCGATCATCCAGCCGCGCGTGCGGCGCACGCAGTACTCCACCAGGGCCTCCTGGCTGAAGCCCAGGCCCCCCATGACCTGCATGGCCTCGTTGGACACCTCCCAGCCCGCCAGATTGCAGGCCAGCTTGGCCATGGCCGTGCTTTGCGCGCTGGGCAGGCCATGCTCACCCTCGAGCGCGGCCTTGTAGAGCAGCAGCTGGGCCTGCTCCAGCTTCATCCACATGTCGGCGAACTTCCACTGCAGGCCCTGGAACTCGCACAGCTCGCGTCCGAACTGGCGGCGCACCCGTGCGTGCTCGCGCGCCAGGTTGAAGGCATGCCGGCCCAGCGCCAGCGCGCGCGAGGCATTGCCCAGGCGCTCCACGTTGAAGCCCGAGATCTGCTTCTTGAATCCACCCGCGCCCAGCAGCACGTTCTCGCGCGGGATGCGGCAGTTCTCGAAATACAGCTGCGCCCATTGCTCGCCATTCATGAAGGCCGAAGGCTGGCCGACCTCGAAGCCGGGCGTGCCGCGCTCCACCAGCACCGAGCCTATGCCGTCCACGCCCGGCCCGAAGCGCACGTAGACCAGGAACAGGCCGGCTTCGGGGCTGTGCGTGGAAAACACCTTGCTGCCGTTGATCACATAGTGATCGCCCTCCAGCGTGGCCGTGGTCCTCAGCTCGGTCACGGCCGAGCCTGCATCGGGCTCGGTCATGCCCAGAGAAATGAGCTTTTTTCCAGCCAGCAGATCCGGCAGGAAGCGCGCCTTCTGCGCGGCGTCCGCGTACTCCACGAAGGTGCGTATGGGGCCGAAGTTGCCGGCCTGCACGATGTCGGCGCTCTTGGGGCAGACCAGGGCCACCTGCTCGATGGCAAGCACGGCATGCATGAGCGAGCCGCCCTGCCCGCCGTCGGCCTCGGGAAAGGCAATGCCCAGCAAGCCCTGCTCGGCCAGCAGGCTGGCAGTCTCCCAGGGGTAATGCGGGGAATGCGCACGCTCCAGTGCGCCGGCCGCCAGCTTGTCCTGGGCGAACCGGGCCACGCTGTCGGCGAAAGCCTGGTGTTCTTCGGAAAGGGTGAAATCCATGGTGATCGGAAAGCGGGTTGACGATGGCCTGGATCATTGGCTCCAGCCCACCGCTCAAGTTCTTCCAATCACGCCTCAAGACATGACAAAAGGATATGTCTATCGCGCCGGTGCACCGCTATCGTGAAAGCCTGCATCCTTGCACCACCCAGCCCCGCCCGCCACCCTCACTCCCAACAAGTCCACGCCATGTATGTCAGCGAAACCCTGGGCCAGTTCGGCGCCCGATTCCAGCAAGCGCCTGTCGAGGCCAGCGTTCTCCACCATGCCCGACGCGCCGTGGTGGACTGGTATGCCGCGCTGATCGCCGGCTACGGCATGGACCCCACGCCCCGGCTGGAACGCGCCATGGCCGAAGACCTGGACCGGGGCGGCGCACGGCTGGCCCTGGGCCGGCGCGCCACCGCCCGGGCGGCGGCGCTGATCAACGGTACGGCCTCGCATGCAGCCGAGGTGGACGACATCTTCAAGCACGCCATCTACCACCCGGGCGCACCCACCATCTCGGCGGCCCTGGCGGTGGCGCAGCAGCAAAGGGCCAGCGGCCTGCAATTGCTGCAGGCCGTGATTGCGGGCTACGAGATCTCCACCCGCATAGGCCAGGTACTGGGACGTGCGCACTACCGCTACTGGCACAACACGGGCACGGTGGGCAGCTTTGGCGCTGCTGCGGCGGCGGCCTGTCTGCTGGGGCTGGATGCGCAGCGCTTCACGCATGCGCTGTGCACGGCGGCCACCTTTGCGGCGGGACTGCAGCAGGCCTTCCAGATGGACTCCATGTCCAAGCCGCTGCACGCCGGTCGCGCGGCCGAGGCCGGCGTCGCCGCAGCACTGATGGCCGGCCAGGGCGTGACGGGATCACTCGATGTCTTCGAAGGCGCCATGGGCCTGGGCACGGCCATGAGCGATGCGCCTGATTGGCAGCCCGTGCTGGCGGACCTGGGCCAGGTCTTCAACATCACTGCCATGACGTTCAAGAACCACGCCTGCTGCGGCCACACCTTCGCGCCCATCGACGGCGCCCTGCATCTGCAGCAGGTGCATGGCTTCGCTGCCGACGACATCGCACAACTGCAGGTTGCCACCTATGGCCCGGCCCTCACCGTGGCCGGCAACCGCGCACCACGCACGGCCGCCGAGGCACGCTTCAGCATTCCCTACGTGGTGGCCCATGCGCTGCGCAGGGGCAGCGTGCGGCTGGCGGCCTTCGACGATGGCCCTCTGGGCGATGCACAGACCCGCGCGCTGATGCAGCGCATCACGCTGGAACGGCACCCCGAGCTGGACCGCCAGTTCCCGGCGCAACGCGCCGCGCAGGTCCGCATCACCCTGCGCGACGGCAGTGTGCATGCCTGGCTGCAGCCCACGCGCAAGGGCGATCCCGACATGCCGCTCAGCGACGCCGATCTGCAGGCCAAGCTGGCCGAGCTGGCCGGACCCGTGCTGGGCGCGGACCGGCTGCGGCAGGTGACCGAGCGGCTGTGGACGCTGGACCAGGCCGCAGACCTCGATGGCTTGTGACGCGGGGCCTGCGCCTGCTCAGCCGGGCCAAGCCGAATGGCGGATCACGCTGCAGAAGTTCATCGGTCTGAAAGCCGGCTCCTTGTCCGCCAGCACATCGGCCTTCACGTTGCCGAAGGTGGTCTGGGGCTTGTGCCGGATGCCGTCGTAGAAGGCCTGGATGATCTCCTCCTTGAAGCGCGGACCGCGCGGATGGGCCTGCACGATGGCCTCGCGCTGGGCATCGGCGTAGTCGCCGTAGGTCAGTCCCAGCACATCCATCTCCACCCCGGCCGTCACCAGGGCGATGACGGGATGCATGAACTCGGGAATGCCGGGCGTCGTGTGCAGGGCAATGGCCGTCCAGACCAGATCGATGTCCTGCGTGGCGATTCCGTGGCCCCGCAGAAATTCGCGGGCTGCGTTGGCGCCATCCACCTCGAAGCGGCAGCAATCGCTGCTGTGCCGGTGCGTGAGGCCCATGTCGTGGAACATGCAGCCGCAGTACAGCAGCTCGGGGTCGAACGCCAGGCCACGCCTGGCGCCCGCGAGGGCGCCGAAGTAGTAGACGCGGCTGGAATGGTGGAACAGCAGCGGCGATGCCGTGTCACGGACCAGTTCCGTGACCTCGCGCGCAAGCCGGCTGTCGGGGACGCGGATTCCGTCGATATCGAGACGCATGGGTGGCTCCTTTCAAAGTGCTCGATTCGATTCTGGGGATACACTGCCACGTCATCAATCGACGCATACCGTCGATTTCTGCCATTTCACGCGCGATGCGGACACCGGGGCTTTTCCATGACAAGAACGATTGCGATCCTTGCGCTGCAAGGCGTCCAGCTGCTGGATGTCTCGGGGCCGCTGGACGTGTTCGCGCAGGCCAACGCAGAACTGGGCCGCCCCTTCTATGCGCTGAAGGTGGTGGGCCGCGACCATGCGCCCATCCACAGCTCGTCGGGCGTGCGTCTGGTGCCCGACTGGGCCATGGGAGATGCGCTACCCCGGCTGGACACGCTGCTGGTCGCAGGCGCCCCCCATGCCATGGACATGCTGCTGGGCGAGCCCACGCTGCAATGGCTGCGCACCATGGCCAGGCAGTCCAGGCGCTTCGGATCGGTGTGCTCGGGCGCGCTGTTCCTGGCGGCCGCCGGCCTGCTCGACGGCCGGCGGGTGACCACGCACTGGGCCGTGGCCGACACGCTCAGGCACGCCCATCCACGTACCACCGTGCTGGACGACGCGCTGCATGTGCGCGATGGCAAGCTGCGCACCTCGGCCGGGGTCACGGCAGGCCTGGACCTGGCCCTTTCGCTGGTGGAGGAGGACTGCGGGCGCGAAGTGGCGGCCCGCGTGGCTTCGCAGCTGGTGATGTTCTTCAAGCGTCCCGGCGGCCAGCTGCAGTTCAGCCGCAAGGGCCATGCGGGACCGGCTGGCCGCTCTGCACTGCAGGAAATACAGCGCTGGGCCGTGGCGCATCCCGCGCAGGACCTCTCGGTGCGTGCGCTGGCTGAGCGCGCCGGTCTCAGCGCGCGGCATTTCGCGCGGCTGTTCCAGGCGGAAGTCGGCGTGACGCCAGCCGCCTGGGTGGAAACCATGCGCGTGTCCGCAGCCCGTGAACTGCTGGAGGCCGGCCATGACGCGCCCAAGCAGATCGCGGCGCAGTGCGGCTTTGCCAACGCGGACACCCTGCGCCGCAGTTTTTCCAAGCACCTGGGCATTTCTCCAGCCATGTACCGGCGTCACCAGGGCGCGGCCCCCGAAATCCCGGGCAGAGAAAAATAAAAACATAGCAGCCAGTCTTTGCCTTATCTAACGATGAAGGCAAAAACAAGGTCCAAATCCAGGCCAAGGCGCAAAAAAAGTCCAGCCGAACTTGCAGGATCGGCAAGGCTTGTTCGGCATACGGGGAGTCACACCACTTTTCCCAGCCCCATGCCCTGCACCCACCTCCACCAGCCCCAGGACGGCCTTGCAGCCGAACGGGGCTGGCCTGCGTCCATGGGGATGGCTGGGGTGGCAGCGGTGCTGGGGGTGGCGATGCTGGTTGCCACGGCAGCGGACTGCGTCCATGCGGCGCCGTCCGCCCAGGCCGCCCAAGCCGGCCAGCGCAGCTTTTCGATTGCGGCCGGCCCTCTCACGCATGTGATCGCGCAGTACGCCAACCAGGCTGGCGTTGCGCTGTCGTTTGATGCCGCGCAGCTGGGCCTGCTGCAGTCCCCGGGGCTGCAGGGCAGCTATGGCGTGGAAGACGGTTTTGCCAGGCTGCTGCAGGGCACGGCGCTGCAGGCGGTGCGCGAGTCCAGCGGCGTCTATACGCTGCGGCCGCTGCCAGCGGCGGCCTCGGGCACGGGCCCGGGCGGGCAGACGCTGGGCACGGTCACGGTCCGGGCCACGGCGCCGGCCAGTGCCACGACCGAGGCATCGGACAGCTACGCGGCCAGCCTGGTCACGGGCTACAAGGGGCTTCAGTCGGTGCGCGACATCCCGCAGCCCGTGACCGTGCTCACGCGCCAGTGGCTGGACGAGCAGGCCCTGCCCGACCTGCATGCCGTGCTGCAGCACACGCCGGGCGTGACGGTGGAGTACATCGACAGCGAGCGCATCGCCTATTACTCGCGCGGCTACCAGATCGATTCGCTGCAGGTGGACGGGCTCAATGTGAATCAGGTGGCCTCGGCCTCCACCTTCATCCAGCCCGACATGGCCATGCTGGACCGCGTGGAGGTGCTGCGCGGCGCCACGGGCCTGCTGCGTGGCGCGGGCTCGCCCTCGGCCATGGTGAACATGGTGCGCAAGCGGCCCACAGCGCAGTGGCAGGGCTCGGCCGCGCTGACGCTGGGTTCCTGGGACCGCCAGCGCATGGAGGCCGACCTGTCCGGCCCGCTGAACGCAGCCGGCACGCTGCGCGGCCGGCTGGTGGCGCTGGCGGACGACAAGGCATCGTTCCAGACCGCGCGCCAGGAAAAGCGCCTGGGCCTGTACGGCGTGCTGGAGGCGGACCTGGGGCCGCGCACCACACTCACGGCCGGCCTGCAGCACACGGACCTGCAGGCCACGGGCTCCTGGGGCGGCCTGCCTGCCGCTGCCGACGGCAGCCAGCTCGGCCTGCCGCGCAGCACCTACCTGGGCACGCCCTGGAATACCTGGGACCGGCACAACCAGCAGGCCTTTGCCGAGCTGGAGCACCGGCTGGACAGCGGCTGGCAACTGAAGGCCCAGGCCGCGCACACGCGCTTTCGGTCGGACGGGTTCAAGCAGACCTCGTTTTCCAGGGCCAGCGACAGCAATCCCTATCTGTTCGACGTGAGCACCTCCATCTATGGCGGCGACGGCAGCACGCAGAACGCGCTGAGCCTGCTGGCCAGCGGCCCCTTCGAGGCCCTGGGCCGCAGGCACGAGCTGTCGCTGGGCGCCGACCTGCAGCGCATCCGCAGCACGGGCGCCACGGGCTACTGGGGCGTGAGCCCGCTGCGCAATGTGGATATCCGCGGCTGGAATCCGTACACCAGCTATCCGGAGCCGTTCTACAGCGAGGGCAACGGCAACGCCTATTCATCGCCCGTGTCCCACATCCACCAGTACGGCGGATTCGCGCGGGCCCGGCTGTCGCTGACCGACTCGCTCACCGCCATTGCCGGCGCGCGCCTGAGCTGGTGGAGCTATCTCGAACCCGGCAATGCCCAAAGCGGCTACAGCGTGCGCCGCGAGCTGACGCCCTATGCGGGCCTGGTGCATGCGCTGTCGGACACGCTCGACGCCTATGCCAGCTACAGCGAGATCTTCAGCCCCCAGGACAAGAAGGCCGCCGACGGCAGCATCCTGGCGCCCGCCCGGGGCGAGGACCTGGAGGCCGGGCTCAAGGGCAGTTTCATGGACGGCCGGCTGCAGGCCAGCGTGTCGGTGTTCCGCATCCAGCGCGTGGGCAGCGCCATGCAGGACACGGCATCGGCCATGCCCTGCCTGCCGTACTACCCGACCAGCCACTGCTTCATGGCCGGCGGCAAGAGCCGCAGCCAGGGCTGGGAACTGGAGCTGTCCGGCGAGCCAGCGCCAGGCTGGCAGGTGCTGGCCGGCTACACCTACACCCAGGCCAGGTACCTGCGCGACGCCTCCGAGGCCAACGTGGGCCAGCCGCTGCGGCCCGTGGAGCCGCGCCATGCGCTGCGCCTGTTTGCCAGCCACCGCTTCAAGGGGCCCTTGCAGGGATGGACCGCAGGCGCCGGCGTGCGGCTGCAAAGCGATGCCTACGCCAGCGTGGGCGATGTCACCACCCGCCAGGGTGGCTATGCGCTTTTTGACGCGCTGCTGGCCTACCGCCTGGATGACACCTACTCGCTGCAGCTGAACGTGAGCAACCTGCTGGACAAGCGCTACTACGCCAAGTTCTCGCCCAACAGCACCTACTTCAACAACTACTACGGCGATCCGCGCAACGTCACGGTGTCGCTGCGCGCTCGCTTCTAGGGCCACGGCCGGCCTGCCCTCCTTTCCCGGCTTTTTCTTCCCGGTTTTTCCTCCCGCTTTTTCCAACCTTTGCACATGACTGCCATGACGCACCACAGCACTCCTGCGGACTTCCGCTTCGCTCCCCACCCCCTCACGCGCCTGATCCGCCAATGCCTGGGCGCCGGCCTGGCCCTGGCCGCCGTGGGCGTGGCGGCCCAGACGGCCGAGGGCCCGGCCCTCAAGGAAGTGACGGTGAGCGACCAGGCCGAGGCCATCGGCGGACTGCAAAAGACCTATGCCGGCGGCCAGATCGCGCGCGGCGGCGACCTGGGCATTCTGGGCAAGACCGACCAGATGAACGTGCCCTTCAGCACGACCAACTACACCTCGGAGCTGATCGAGAACCAGCAGGCGCTGACCATCGCCGACGTGGTGATGAACGATGCCTCGGTGCGCACCCTGCAGGCGCGCGGCGGCTATGGCGATGACTTCCAGGTGCGGGGCTTTTCCCTGTCCATGCGCGATGTGTCGGTGAACGGCCTGTACGGCCTGTCGCCCTCCACGCGCCTGCCGCTGGAGGTGATCGAGCGCGTGGAAGTGCTCAAGGGCCCCGGCTCGCTGACCAATGGCGTGGGTCCCAGCGGCAGCATCGGCGGCAGCATCAACGTGGTGACCAAGCGCGCGGGCGACGTGCCGCTGAACCGCCTGACCGCCACCTACATGGGCAAGGCCCAGTTCGGCACCCACCTGGACGTGGGCCGCCGCTTTGGCGAAGACAACCAGTGGGGCGTGCGCGTGAACGGCGTGTGGCGCAATGGCGAAGGCAATATCGACGGCGGCCGCCAGCGCCTGGGCCTGGCCTCGGTGGGCCTGGACTACGAAGGCCAGGGCCTGCGCTGGTCGCTGGACGCGCTGACCACCAGCGGCAAGACCACGGAATTCCGCCCGCAAAGCGCCTTCCTGGCCGGCATCACCCAGGTGCCCGCCGTGCCCGACAGCCGCACCAACTTCAACCCGGGCACGGAACTGCTGGACAAGGCCAAGACCGTGATCTCGCGCGTGGAATACGACATCAACGCCAACACCTCCGTCTACGGCGGCGTGGGCTACAGCGATGTGTCCAGCGACCAGAGCTTCCCCACGGCCGTGCAGCGCATCGACTCGCTGGGCAACTTCACGGTGCGCAACGGCTTCTACGACGAGTTCAACAAGACCACCTCGGCCGACGTGGGCCTGCGCACGCGCTTCAAGACCGGCGCCATCGGCCACACCGTGGTGGCCGCGGCCAACTACATGGACCGCGAGAGCGGCTACTTCTACCAGCTGACCACCAAAGCCGTCCCCTCCAACATCTACAACCCCTCGCCCCTGCCTGCCATCGACTTCGTGCGCAGCGCGCCCACCAAGAACGCCGAGCTGACGCAGCACAGCCTGGCGCTGGCCGACACCATGGCGCTGTTCAGCGGCCGCGTGCTGGTGACCGTGGGCCTGCGCGACCAGACCATCGACCAGAAGAACGCCAGCGGCACCACGCTGTACAAGGCCAGCGCCGTGACGCCGCTGGCCGGCGTGGTGTTCAAGCCGCAGAACAATGTCTCGGTCTACGCCAACTACACGGCTGGCCTGTCGGCAGGCGGCACGGCCGGGCCCAACACGGCCAATGCCGGCCAGGTGTTCGCGCCGCAGAAGTCCAAGCAGTACGAAGTGGGCGTGAAGTTGGACTGGGGCCGCATGACCACGCAGGCCGCGCTCTACCGGATCCAGCGCCCGGGCTCCATGACCGACCCGGTGACCAATGTCTACAGCTTCGGCGGCGAGACGCGCAACCGCGGCCTGGAGCTGACCGCCTACGGCGAGATCCACAAGGGCCTGCGCCTGCTGGCCAGCGCGGCCTTCAACAACGCCAGGCTCTCGCGCACGGCAGGCGGCGTGAACCAGGGCAACGATGCCAACGGCGTGCCCGAGCGCACCTTCAACCTGGGCCTGGACTGGGATACGCCCTGGGTGGAGGGTCTGAGCCTGAACGGCCGCGTGATCCACACCTCGTCCATGTACTACGACACGGCCAACATCCTGCGCATGCCCGGCTGGACACGCCTGGACCTGGGTGCACGCCTGCGCACCCACGTGGCCGGCAAGCCGGTGGTGCTGCGCGCCAGCCTGGAGAACGTCAGCAACAAGAGCTACTGGGTGACTGCCGCCGGCTACACCACCACGGGCGCGCCGCGCACGCTGATGCTGTCGGCACAAGTGGACTTCTAAGCCCCCGGCCACCGGCAACCGCCCCGCCCCCGGCATGGCGCCGGGGGCGCGGTGATGGCGGGGGCCGCAGGCCCCTTCTGTCAGAGAAAAAAACACCCCATGCAAAGCCACACGATCAAGACCTGGGCCTGGTTGCACAAATGGAGCAGCCTGGTCTGCACCGTCTTCATGCTGCTGCTGTGCCTGACCGGCCTTCCGCTGATCTTCCACCACGAAATCGGCCACCTGCTGGGCACCGAGGTGGAGGCCCCGCCCATGCCCCAGGGCACGCCCCATGCCAGCCTGGACAAGGTACTGGAGGTGGCCCGTGCCCAGCACCCGGACCGCGTGGTGCAGTTCGTCTCCAAGTCCGACGACACCGATGACCTCTGGTTCGTCACCATGACGCCCACGCCAGCGCCCACGGACGATTTCCGCTCAGTGGTCATCGATGCGCGCACGGCCGAGCTGCTGGCCCAGCCGCGCTTCGACCAGGGCTTCATGTGGGTCATGTTCAAGCTGCACGTGGACCTGTTCGCGGGGCTGCCGGGCAAGCTGTTCCTGGGCCTCATGGGGCTGCTGCTGCTGATCGCCATCGTCAGCGGCGTGGTGCTGTACGCGCCCTTCATGCGCAAGCTCGATTTCGGCACCGTGCGCCGCACGCGCCAGCCGCGCCTGAAGTGGCTGGACCTGCACAACCTGCTGGGCATCGTCACGCTGGTGTGGCTGTTCGTGGTGGGCGCCACCGGCATGATCAATACCTGGGCCGACCTGCTGATCAAGTACTGGCAGCATGACCAGCTCAGCAGCGTGCTGGCGCCCTACCAGGGCCAGGACACGGTGCCGGTGGCGGAGCGCGCCTCGCTGCAGCAATCGCTGCAGGCCGCCCAGCAGCAGGTGCCAGGCACCAAGCTGTACTTCATCGCCTTCCCCGGCACCACGTTCTCCAGCCCGCACCACCACACCTTCTTCCTGCGCGGCAACGAGCCCCTGACCTCGCGCCTGTTCCTGCCCGTGCTGGTGGACGCCAAGACCGCCCAGGTCACGGACGCGCCCGCCCTGCCCTGGTATCTGACGGCGCTGCTGGTGTCCCAGCCGCTGCACTTCGGCGACTACGGCGGGCGGGCCATGCAGATCCTCTGGGCGCTGCTGGACATCGCCAGCATCATCGTGCTGGGCACGGGCCTGTACCTGTGGGTCAAAAAGGGCAAGAGCCTGCCGGCCCCGCAGCCCGCGCCGCGCGGCAAGGAGGTCTCGGCATGAGCGGCGCAAAACACCGGGGCTTTCTCGCCCTCTGGGGCTGGCCCATCGCGCTGGGCGTGCTGACGGCCATCGGCCTGGTCTCGGCCCTGTTCAGCGACGGCGGCTTTGGCGACATGCTGGCCAGCGTCTGCCTGGCCATTCCCACGGCGGCGGGAATCTGGCACGGCTGGGTGCGGCGCAGCCCGCCGCAATGACGAAGGGATGGCGGGATGGCGGGCGCGGTGTCAGCCGCGCCGGGGCCGCTGGCCCGCGCCGTCCAGCATTCCCAGCAGGGCCGCGCCCAGTTGCCGCCAGGCATCGGTGGCACCCGCCCAGTCGCTGGCCAGGCAGGCCTGCTCCAGCGTCTGCGCCAGGCCGCTGGCCTGCTCGTGCCCCAGCAGGCGTAGCACGCTTTTGAGGTTGTGCGCCAGCCGGCGCAGCGCCGCGGCGTCGCGCGCGGCCAGCAGGTTTTCGCCCAGCGCCACATCGTCGGGCAACTGCGCAAGACAGCTGGCGCGGTAGCTGTGGAACAGGGCGGCATCGCCGCCGAAGTAGCTGGAGACGGCGGCCGGGCCGCCATCCGTAGGCACATCCGCCGGCATATCCGCCTTCATATCCACCGGCACATCCGCACCGGCAGCCCGCACGCTGGCTGGCGCGGGCGACCCGGCCGGTTGCGCCGCCAGCACCGATTCCACGCAGTCCACCAGTTGCGCCACCGACACGGGCTTGCGCAGCACGCCCCAGACCTGCAGTTGCTCCAGCCGCAGCGCCACGTCGGCCCGCACGCCGGCGCTGAAGACCACGGCGCTGCAGCCTGCCTGCGGGGAGCTGCGCAGCCATTCGATGAGCTCGACCCCGGAGGCGCCGGGCAGCATCAGGTCGGTGATCAGCAGGGCAAAGGGCTGGCTCTGCAGCAGGCTCTGCGCCTGCTCCGCACTCGCGCAGGACACCAGGGTGAGGGGCATGCCCTCCAGCGCCAGCGTGACGAATCGCGCAATCGAGGCATCGTCCTCCACCAGCAGGACCGCAGGATGGGCCGGATTCACGCTGCCTGCCTGCCCAGCAGCTCGCCCAGCGCCTCGGGCAGCTCCTGCACGAGCTGGGGTTTGTGGATCACGCGCGCGCCGCCCAGCGCAAAGGCGTAGGCCTCGCGCTCTGCCGCATCCAGCGAGGTGACCACCAGCAGCTTGCAGCGCGCGAACTGCTCATGCGTGCGCAAGGTGGTGATGAGGGCGGCGCCGTCGATGTCGGGCAGCAGGATGTCCACCAGCAGCACGTCGGGCTGGATCTGCCCGTACAGCGCCATGCCGGTGATCCCGTCGTGCGCCACGTGCAGCTGCACGTCGGGAAAGTGGCGCTGCACCAGCAGGCGCACCAGGTTCTGGAAGTGCACGGAGTCCTCGATCAGCAGCACGCGCGGGCCCGTGCCGGCCTGCGCGGGAGCGGGCGCGGGGGCCGCCGCTGGCGCCCCGGACGTGGTGGCCGCATCACCCTGCCTGCCGCGCCAGCGCTCCACGGAGGCGCGCGTGATGCGCCGGTGCCCCCCGGGGGTCTTCCAGGCCTCCAGATCGCCGCGATCGACCATGAGCTGAACCGACCGCACCGCCATGCCCAGCAGCTTGGCCACCTCAGCGGTCGTGTAGTGCGGAATTTGGCCTGGTGGGGTGCTGTTCTCGGACATGGCAGCAATTTTGCATCAAATACGATTAAAAAATTCAATACAAATTTGATGAATTTGATATTTATGATTCAATCCAACGCAGAACCCTTCAACTGCGTTGCGAAAGGCCCGCCATGAAGAAGATACTGATCGCCGAAGACCAAGCCGACATCCGCAAGCTGTTGCGCATGACGCTGGAGTCCAGCGCATACGAAGTCATGGAGGCGCCGACCGGTGACGAAGCCTGGGCCCTGGCCCAGCGCAGCCAGCCCGATGTCGTGCTGCTGGACATGATGATGCCGGGCACGCTGGACGGCCTGGAGGTGTGCTGCCGCATCAAGACCTCCTACGACCTGCGGCACACGCGGGTGATCCTGCTGACGGCCCGGGGCAGTGCGCAGGACCGCGAGGCGGGCTTCAATGCCGGTGCCGACGAATACCTGCTCAAGCCCTTCAGCCCGAACCGGCTGCTGGAGACCCTGGCCAGTCTTTACAGGAGCGACTGATGACGATGCACACGCAGGCCGCCGCGGGCCGATGGCAGATACCGTCCGGGAACGCCGCGCGCCTGTCCGCGCTGGTGCGGGCCGCCGTGCAGGCCGTTGTGCTGCCCGTTGTGCAGGCGCTGCTGCTGGCACTGGTTCCGGCCTGGGTGGCGGTGCTGGCCATGGGGCCTGGCGCAGCACGGGCCGGCGAGGTGCTGGACCGCGTGGCCAGCAGCCACACGCTGAAGGTCTGCATCTGGCCCGACTACTACGGCATCACCTACCGTGACGCACGCACGGGCAGGCTCACGGGCATCGACGCGGAGCTCTCGGCAGAGCTGGCCAAGGACCTTGGCGCGCGGCTGCAGCATGTGGACTCGTCCTTCTCGCGGCTGGTGCCCGACCTGCTGGAGTCGCGCTGCGACGTGGCCATGTTCGCCGTCGGCATCCTGCCGCAGCGCCAGCAGCAGCTGCGCTTCACCCAGCCCTACCTGAGCAGCGATATCTACGGCATCACCACCAAGAGCAACCCCGCCGTGCGCAGCTGGGCCGACATCGACCAGCCCGGCGTGCAGGTGGCCGTGCAGCGCGGCACCTTCATGGAGCCGGTCATGCGCGAGTCGCTCAGGCATGCGCACCTGGTGCTGGTGGAGCCGCCGCAAACCCGCGAAAAGGAACTCATGGCCGGGCGCGTGGACGTGTTCATGACCGACTACCCGTACAGCCGCAAGCTGCTGGACAGCTCGGACTGGGTGCAGCTGATCGCGCCGCCCAAGCCCTTCCATGTGCTGCCCTACGGCTATGCGGCCAGCCCTGCCGACGCGCAGTGGCTGGCGCGCCTGAACCAGTTCGTCTCGGACATCAAGCGCGACGGCCGCCTGGCCAGGGCCGCTCGCCACAACGGCCTGACCGCCATCGTCGCGCCCTGAAACTTCCGATGGAGCACCTTCATCATGTCTGAACGAGCTGCCGCGCATCATTTTCTCGGAGCCCGGCGCAGTGCCCACATCAAGGCACTGGTGCTGACCTTTGCACTGTGCGTGCTCGCCGGACTGGTGCTCTTCGTCTGGAGCCAGCTGCATGCCGATGCGGACCAGAGCAAGTCCCAGGCCGCGCTGCTGGCCCGCGTGCTGGAGGACCAGACGGCCAAGACCTTCGAGAACACCGAAATGGCCCTGGCCAGCCTGGCGCACAACCCGGCCATCGTGGCCGCGGGCAGTGGGCGCGGCGCGCGCGAGGCCGCCATGGCCCTGCTGATCGCCCAGTTGCCCTACCTGCGCAGCATGGCGCTGATCGACGACAAGGGCCTCATCCTGGCCAGCACCCAGGCCGGGGAGGCCGGCCAGCAGATCGATACGCAGGATCTGCTGCACGACAAGGCGGCCGTCCTCATCCCCGGCAAGCCCCAGCTGGGCCGGCTGGTGCCCGGCCGCAGCCTGTCGTCGCTGGCGCCACGGGCGCATCCGACGCCGCGCGGCGTGTCCTTCCTGCCGCAGTTGCTGGCCTTCCACCAGGACAACGGCATGCCCGCCGTGCTGGTGGCCCTGATCAATCCCGACGCCGTGGCCAACTTCTACCAGTCCACGCTGGAGACCCTCAGCTACGAGGCCGTGCTGCTGACCTATGACGGCCGGCCCCTGGCCAGCACCAATGAGGGCACGGGCGTGCAGACGGCCGCCGCGCTGCAGACGCCGCTGTTCCAGGAATGGCTGCCGCACAGCGAATTCGGCTCCTACATCGGCGCGGGCATGCTGGGGCGCCACCAGATCGTGTCGTTCCGCACCGTGCGCAACTGGCCGCTGCTGCTGGTGGTGGAGGAGCCCTACGCGGCCATGGTGGCGCGCTGGCGGGACAACGCCTTTGCCTTCTTCGTGGCCGGCGTGGCCCTGCTGGGCCTGGTGCTGGGACTGAGCTGGTCGGTGCTCAAGACCCGCAGGGTCCAGAAGTCGGCACTGCAGGCCATGGAGCAGGCACAGGCGCGCCTGGCCCGCAGCGAGCATGAGATGGCCGTGCTCATGCGCAGCGTGCAGGAGCTGATCTTTCGCACCGACAGCCAGGGACTGCTGACCTTCGTGAACGCGCGCTGGGAGCAGCTGACCGGCCAGCCCAGCGCCGAGGCCGTGGGCCAGCCGCTGGAGAACATCGTGGACGGCTCGTACCTGGCGCAGATCCAGGCCCTGCTCGATCCCCTGGCCCGGCTGGCACCGCGCAACTGCCAGGCCATGTTCCGCCTGCCGGGCAACCGGGAGATGCTCTGCGACATCGCCGTGGTTCCCCTGCTGCGCGACGGCCAGCTGGTGGGCTTTGCCGGCAGCGCCGTGGACGTGACCGCCCGCTGGAAGGCCCAGCAGGAGCTGCAGACCCAGCTGGCCTTCCAGCATCTGCTGTTCGAGACCACGCCCCTGCCCATGCTGGTCACCGACGCGGACCAGCGCGTGGCCCTGGTCAACAAGGCCTGGGAGGACTTCTTCGGCCGGGGCCGCTACGCCGTGCTCGGCCACGAGATCAAGGGCCTGCACGCGCGCGACGATGCCCTGCTGCAGATGCGCAGCAACCAGGTCGTGATGCGCTCGGGCCAGCGCATGATGGTGGAGGCCCGGCTGCCCCATGTGGACGGCAGCTACCGCGACGTGCAGATCTCCAAGGCCGCGGTGAAGAACGCCCAGGGCCGGATCACCGGCGTGCTCAGCATTTTTGTGGACGTGAGCGAATTCCGCGCAGCCGAGCATGCCACCCGCGAAGCCCGCGACGCGGCCGAAGAGGCCTTCCGCGTGAAATCGGAATTCGTGGCCAACATGAGCCACGAGCTGCGCACCCCGCTGCAGTCCATCATGGGCTTTGCCGAGCTGGGCGGCCTGCGCTCGCGCGGCAATCCCGCCATGGCCGACATGTTCAACGACATCCACGAGGCGGGCATCCGCATGCTGGCCCTGGTCAACGACCTGCTGGACGTGGCCAAGCTGGAAAGCGCCGTGGGCACCATCCACGTGGAGCGCACCGACCTCAGGAGCCTGATCCGGCCCGTGGTGCGCGAGCTGGAGCCGCAGCAGCAGCAAAAGCTGATCGACCTGCGGCTGGAGCTCGACGACACGCCGCTGATCGCCAAGGCCGACCCCGTGCGCTTCCAGCAGGTGGTGCGCAATGTGCTGGCCAATGCCATCAAGTTCTCGCCCATCGGCGGGCGCATCGATGTGCAGGGCCGCATCGATGAACAGGGCGACATCTGCATCGCCTTCTCCGACCAGGGGCCGGGCATTCCGCCGCAGGAACTGGACAAGATCTTCCAGCCCTTCGTGCAGTCCAGCAAAACCCGCAACGGCTCGGGCGGCACCGGCCTGGGCCTGGCCATCTGCCGCAAGATCATCGACGCCATGGACGGCACCATCGCCGCCAGCAACCGCTCCGAAGGCGGGTCGCTGTTTCGCATCACCCTGCCCTGCCGCACCGGCGCATCGGAGACGCGGCCGGCGGAGTTGCTGTAGCGGCAGGGGTGGCGCACCGGCGGCCCCGGGCGAGACGCCCGGCGCCGCCACGCCTAAATCATCGACACCATCGAATGATTTCTCACAAATAATTCAATAGATCCACACAATGCATGGATTTACGCTTGTGTCCATCGCCGGCAGCCGCCGCCAGCCAAGACACACGCCATTGCCATGCAAGACCGTTTCCTGATCGAGCGCATCGAGGCGCGGATCCTCGACATTCCCACCATCCGTCCGCACAAGCTGTCGTTCGGCTCCATCAGCCGGCAAAGCCCGGTGATCGTGCAGCTGTGGCTGCGCAATGGCGCCACGGGCTTTGGCGAGGCCGCCACCATCGGCGGCCCGTCGTGGAACGAGGAATCGCCCGAGAGCATCCACCACGCCATCACCAACCACCTGGCGCCCAGCCTGATCGGCCAGGACGGCGCGCGCTTCGAGGCCTGCCTCTCGCGCATGGACCTGGCCTGCAAGGGCAATGCCTTTGCCAAGAGCGCCGTCGAGATCGCGCTGATGGACGCCGTGGCCCGCAGCCTGCAGTTGCCGCTGTGGCAATTGCTGGGCGGCAAGCAGCGCGACAGCCTGCCCCTGGCCTGGACGCTGGCCAGCGGCGACATCGAGCGCGACCTGGCCGAGGCCCAGCTGCGCCTCGAACAAAAACGCCACCGCATCTTCAAGATGAAGATCGGCGCGCGCACGCCCGAGGCCGACGTGGCCCATGTGAGCGAGATCGCGCGCGGCCTGCAGGGCCGCGCCACGCTGACCGTGGACGTCAACCAGGCCTGGGACGGCGCCACGGCGCGGCGCTTTCTGCCGCAGCTGATCGATGCCGGCGTGACCCTGATCGAGCAGCCCGTGGCCGGCTGGAACGTGCCCGCGCTGCGCGAGCTGACGGCCACGCTGCAGGGCGCCCTGGTCATGGCCGACGAGAGCGTGTGCACGCCCTACGACGCCATGCGCCTGGCGCGCGAGCAGGCCAGCCATGTGTTCTCGCTCAAGGTGGCCAAGCACGGCGGCCTGCTGCGCACGCGCAAGGTGGCGGCCATTGCCCAGGCGGCCGACATCGGCTGGTACGGCGGAACCATGCTGGAGACCTCGATCGGCTCGGCCGCCTCGGCCCATGTCTTTGCCACGCTGGGCGGGCAGCACTACAACTGCGAGCTGTTCGGCCCCCAGCTGCTGGTGGACGACATCGTCACCGAGCGCATGGCCATCCGCGACTTCGAGCTGCAACTGCCCGACGGGCCCGGCCTGGGCTTGGAGATCGACCTGCAGCAGCTGGACCGCTTCGACCGCGCGCTGGCCGGCAGCCAGCCGCAGCACTTCGACATGGGGCAGGCCCGGACCGGGGCTGCGACCTGAATTCCTTTCATTCCTCCTGGAGACAAACATGCTTTATCTGGTCCGCATGGACGTGAAGATCCCCCACGACCTGCCCGCCGACGTGGCAGCCGAGATCAAGGCCCGCGAGAAGGCCTATTCCCAGCAGCTGCAGCACGACGGACGCTGGCCCCACATCTGGCGCGTGGTCGGCGAGTACGCCAACTACAGCGTGTTCGACGTGGCCTCCAACGACGAGCTGCACGAGCTGCTGCAGGGCCTGCCGCTGTTCCCCTACATGGACATCCAGGTCACGCCGCTGGCAAGGCATCCCTCGGCCATCGCCTGAGCACAGCCCAGACCAAGACCAAGACCAAATTTTTCGGAGACAACTGAAGTGAATGTGAAACGCCGTTTTCTGACCGCCGCAGCCGCAGGCCTGTGCCTGTCCGCCGTGATGCCCGCCGCCCATGCGCAGGCACCCGAGGCCAACTGGCCCAGCAAGCCCATCCGCTGGATCGTGCCCTTCCCGCCGGGCGGCGCCATGGACGCCATCGCGCGCACCCTGGGCGAGAAGGCCGGCCGCACGCTGGGCCAGCCCTTCGTGATCGAGAACCGTCCCGGCGCCGGCGGCAACATCGGCACCGACTTCGTGGCCAAGCAGCCCGGCGACGGCTACACGCTGATGATCACCTCCATCGGCATGGCCACCAACAAGCCGCTGTACCGCAAGCTCAGCTACGACCCGATCAAGGACTTCGCCCCCGTGGGCGTGCTGGCCGTGGTGCCCAACATCCTGGTCACCAACTCCACCCAGCCCAACGTCAAGAGCGTGGCCGACGTGGTGGCCGCCGCCAAGGCCTCGCCCGGCAAGCTGACCTATGCCTCGGCCGGCAACGGCACCTCCATCCACCTGGCAGGCGAAGTGTTCAACTCGCTGGCCGGCGTGGACATCCTGCACATCCCCTACAAGGGATCGGGCCCGGCCGTCTCCGACCTGCTGGGCGGACAGGTCAACTACATGTTCGACTCCATCACCTCGGCTCGCCCGCACATCCAGTCGGGCAAGCTGCGCGCCCTGGCCGTGACCACGGCCAAGCGCTCGTCCAGCATGCCCGACGTGCCCACCATGGAAGAGGCCGGCATCAAGGGCTACGAGGTCTCGCCCTGGTTCGCCGTCTTCATGCCCGCCAGCACGCCGCCGGCCATCGTCAAGAAGCTCAACCAGGTCTTCGTGGCCGAGATGAAGCAGCCCGACGTGCTCGAACGCTTCAAGGCCATCGGCGCCGAAGTCGTGGGCTCCACGCCCGAGGAAGCGGCCAAGCACCTGCAGGCCGAGTCCGTGCGCTGGACCAAGGTGATCACGGAGCGCAACATCAGCATGGACTGAGCCTGGACCGCCTCCGGCCGCCCGACAGGTTTTGATACGCTCGCCGGGTCACACAACCAGGGGGACGGGATGGGCAAGCTCAGGAAATCACCATGCTGCGGCACACGGCCTTCTGAAGCGCACAAACGCTGAAGGAAGGCTGCCATGTTGTTGCGCATCCGCAAGGCCCTTGCGGCACGGTTCGAAGCCGTGGCCGAAATCGTGGGCCTGATCCTGTCCCTGGGCGGCGCGGCCGCAGCCAGCTTGCTGGGCAAGCTGGTGCTGGCCTTGATTCTGGGCACCATCGCCCTGGGCATTTTCTTCAGGCTGGCAGGACGCCGAAAGCGGTCCCAAGCCGGCCCATCGCAGCGCGAACCCGGCTGGCTTGCCGCCATGGCAGGCCTGCTGGCGTTCATCGAGATCGGCGTGCTGGTGGAGGCAGTCGATCTGCCCGTGCGCTTTCACCAGCCAGGGTTTGCCTTGCATCACTGGCTCATCGTTGCGGCAGCCCTGCTCGCCGCATCCTGGCTCCAGTTGAAGCTGTTGCGCGCCGCGCGCAACGCCATCCGCGCCAGGCGGAGCACCTGACACGTCAACTGCGGACTGCCGCCTGCGCACCCTGCATGCGCGGGGCGGGCACCGGCCTGCGCCCCCAGTTCATCAGCGCCGTGCCGGCCACGGCCATGCCGCCGCCCAGAACGATGCTGGCATCGATGCTCTCGCCCAGCCACAGCGCCGACAGCGCCACGCCGATCACGGGCACCAGGGTGATGTAGCCAGAGGCCGCACCCGCGCCCAGCGCCTTGACGCCATCGAAATACCAGGCATAGGCAAGCGCCGTGGCGCCGAAGGCCAGGAAGGCCAGCGCACCCCAGGCGGTTGCGTTGCCAAGCACGGCGGCCTGCAGGCCGGCCGGCCCTTCCACCACCAGACTGGCCACCAGCAGCATGGCCGCGCCCATGGTCGAGGTCACGGCCGTGGCCGACAGTGCATCGACGCCCGTGAGCAGCCAGCGGCCGATCAGGGTGTAGGTCACCCAGCAGACCACGCAGCCCAGGATCAGCAGCTCGCCGGCGCCCACCGATCCCTGCAGCAGCGCCAGCGGCTGGCCATGCGAGATCACCACCACGGCGCCGCAGGCCGCCAGCGCCATGCCCAGGGCAATGGTGCGGTTGAGCCGCTCGCCGAACAGCCAGACCGCCAGCGCCAGCGTGAGCACGGGGTTGAGCGTGATCACCAGGGCCGCCTTGCCGGCCGGCACATGCTGCAGCCCCATCAGGAAAAAGGCCGCATAGCCGAACACGCCCGTGGCGCCAGCGGCCGCCATGCCCAGCCAGCGTTTGGCGCTCCAGTGCCTGAGACCGGCCATGCCACCGGCCCAGTACAGCCAGGGCAGCAGCACGGCGGCGGCCAGCAGGAAGCGCAGGCTGGCGGCGGCCAGTGGCGGCATGTTCTGTGCCACCACGCGGCCCGCAGGCCAGGAAGCGCCCCACAGCAGGGCCATGCCGACAAGCCGCAGGTGAGGACCGAAGAAGCGTTGAAAATTCATGGCGCGTACTATGTGCTCATATCGATTCATAGACAAATGAGCGAATGCTCATGACCTGGACACCGTGATCCCATGACCTTCACCCAGCTCGAAGTGTTCGCGGCGCTGGCCCGCGCCGGCAGTTTCTCGCGCGCGGCCGCGCTGCTGGGCATTACCCAGAGCGCCGTCAGCCATGCCCTGCGCGCGCTGGAAGGCGAGCTGCAGGTGCAGTTGGTGCGGCGCGAAGGCCCTCACTCCCCGCTGACCGACGCAGGCACGCGGCTGCTGCAGCGCGCCAACGACATCCTCCAGCAAAAGGAGGCCTTGCGGCAGGAGGCCGATGCCGAGCGCGGCATGGCGCGCGGCACGCTGCGCGTGGCCTCGTTCGGCGCCACCTCTTCGCTGCGTCTGCTGCCCCCGCTGATCACCGAATACCGGCGCCGCCAGCCCGCCGTACTGGTGCAGATCGACGAGCAAAACGACGACACCGTGGTCAAGTGGCTGCTGGAGCGGCGCGTGGAGATCGGCTTCGTCGTGCTGCCCGACGAGCGCTTCGAGACCGTACCCCTGGTGGAAGACGAACTGGTGGCGCTGCTGCCCGCCGCGCACCGGCTGGCGGCCCAGCGCAGCATCCGCGCCGCCGACCTGCAGGGCGAGGCCTTTGTGCGCACCTCGGCCGGGTCGGGCGCGCACATCGACCGCTTCCTGGCCGAGGCCGGCGCCCAGCCTGCGGCCATCTACCACTTCGAGCAGATGTCCTCCATGCAGGGCTTCGTGGCCCAGGGCCACGCCATTGCGATTGCCGCACGCCTGGCCGTGCCCGAGCAGGCGCCTGAAGGCATGGTCTACCGCAGCCTCGCGCCCCGCCAGCGCCGCGTCACCGGCCTGGCCGTGCGCAGCATGGAGCGCCTGTCGCCGGCCGCTGCCGGCTTTGTGGAGCTGGCGCGGGAGATGGCGAAGAAGAAGCAGTTTGGCTAAGCCTGCGCCGCCGACGGCAAGGTCAGCGGATGCAGCACCAGCGCCTCGCGCACGATGGGCTTGAGCGCCTGGGCCTCGTCGGGGCTGGCCAGCACGCGGGCCAGTTCGGCGCGCATGCGGGGCTCCCAGAATTTGCGGATGTGTTCGGCGATGCCCTGCAGGGCCTCGTCACGCTCGGGCATGGCCTCGAAGAACTCGCCGATGCGGTTGGCCATGCGGACCAGGTTCGCGCTGTCCATCACTTGCCTCCCGCCACGGCCATGCTGCCTGCCTGCGCGGCTTGCAACAGGCCGATCTGCTCTTCGTGCATGCGCGCAAAGCCGCGCTGCCAGTCTGACGGCTGGGCGTGCTGGGGGACGGGCAGCACCTGCACGGCCGTGACCTTGTATTCGGGGCAGTTGGTGGCCCAGTCGGAGCTGTCGGTGGTGATGACGTTGGCGCCCGATTCGGGAAAGTGGAAGGTGGTGTAGACCACGCCGGGCTGTATGCGCTCGGTGACGGTGGCGCGCAGCACGGTCTCGCCCGCGCGGCTGGCGATGCCGACCCAGTCGCCGTCGCGTATGCCGCGGTCCTCGGCGTCATGCGGATGGATTTCCAGCCGGTCCTCGCTGTGCCAGTGGCTGTTGTGCGTGCGCCGGGTCTGGGCGCCCACGTTGTACTGCGACAGGATGCGCCCCGTGGTCAGCAGCAGCGGAAAGCGCTGGGTGACCTTCTCGTCGGTGGCCACGTACTGGGTGATGATGAAGCGGCCCTTGCCGCGCACGAAGCGGTCCCTGTGCATGATGGAAGTGCCGGCCTCTTCGGTGCTGTCATTGCAGGGCCATTGCACGCTGCCCAGCCGGTCGATCTTGTCGTAGTTCACGCCTGCAAAGCTGGGCGTGAGCGCGGCGATCTCGGCCATGATTTCGCTCGGGTGCGTGTAGTGCATGGCATAGCCCAGCGCATTGGCCAGCAGCTGGGTGACCTCCCAATCGGCATAGCCGGCCAGCGGCGCCATGACCTTGCGCACGCGAGAGATGCGGCGCTCGGCATTGGTGAAGGTGCCGTCCTTTTCGAGGAAGGAAGCGCCCGGCAGGAAGACATGGGCGTACTTGGCGGTTTCGTTGAGGAAAATGTCCTGCACCACCACGCATTCCATGGCCGAGAGCGCGGCCGTCACATGCTGGGTGTTGGGGTCGGACTGCACGATGTCCTCGCCCTCGCAGTACAGGCCCATGAAGCTGCCGGCCAGGGCCGCCTCGAACATGTTGGGAATGCGCAGGCCGGGCTCGGGGCTGAGCGCCACGCCCCAGGCCCCCTCGAACTCGGCGCGCACCGTGCTGTCCGAGATGTGGCGGTAGCCGGGCAGCTCATGCGGGAAGGAACCCATGTCGCAGGAGCCCTGCACATTGTTCTGGCCGCGCAGCGGGTTCACGCCCACGCCTTCGCGGCCCACGTTGCCCGTGGCCATGGCCAGGTTGGCGATGCCCATGACCATGGTCGAGCCCTGCGCATGCTCGGTCACGCCCAGGCCGTAGTAGATGGCCGCGTTGACTGGGCGGCCCGCTGGATGGTCCTCGGCGCCCAGCGCATACAGGCGCGCGGCGCCGCGCACCAGGTCAGGCGCCACCCCGGTGACCTCGGCCATGGCCTCGGGCGAGTTCTCGGGCCGGGCCACGAATTCCTTCCACTGCGCGAAGGACTTGGCATCGCAGCGCTCGGCGATGTAGTCCTCGGCCAGCCAGCCTTCGGTGACGATGACATGGGCCAGCGAGGTGATCATGGCCACGTTGGTGCCGGGCCGCAGTTGCAGGTGGTAGTCGGCGCGGATGTGGGGCGACTTGACGAGCTCGATCTCGCGCGGGTCGATGACGATGAGCTTGGCGCCCGCACGCCGGCCGTCGCCGCGCAGGCGCTTTTTCATGCGCGAGCCGAACACCGGGTGCGCGGCCGTGGGGTTGGCGCCGATGACCATGACCACGTCCGTGTGCTCGATGGACTTGAAGGTCTGCGTGCCGGCCGAGGTGCCATAGGTCTGGCCCAGGCCATAGCCCGTGGGCGAATGGCACACGCGCGCGCAGGTATCGACGTTGTTGTTGCCGAAGGCCGTGCGCACCAGCTTTTGCACCAGGTAGGCCTCTTCGTTGGTGCAGCGCGAGGAGGTGATGCCGCCAATGGAATCCTTGCCGTGCTTCGCCTGGATGCGGCGGAACTCGCTGGCCGTGTGGGCAATGGCCTCTTCCCAGCTCACTTCGCGCCAGGGGTCGGTGATCTTCGCGCGGACCATGGGCCGGGTGATGCGGTCCTTGTGCGTGGCATAGCCCCAGGCAAAGCGGCCCTTGACGCAGGCATGGCCCTCGTTGGCCTGGCCATCCTTCCAGGGCACCATGCGCACGACCTGCTCGCCCTTCATCTCGGCCTTGAAGCCGCAGCCCACGCCGCAGTAGGCGCAGGTGGTGATGGCGCTGTGCCCGGCCTGGCCCAGCTCGGTCACGGTCTTTTCCTGCAGCGTGGCCGTGGGGCAGGCCTGCACGCAGGCGCCGCAGCTGACGCAGTCGCTGTCCATGAAGCTGCCGCCCTGCCCCGCCGTGACGCGCGAATCGAACCCCCGGCCCGAGATGGTCAGCGCAAAGGTGCCCTGCGTCTCCTCGCAGGCGCGCACGCAGCGGTTGCAGACGATGCACTTGCTGGGGTCGTAGCTGAAGTACGGGTTGGAGACATCGACCTCGGCGCGCGCCTGGCCCTTGAAATGGTTGGCGCCGTCGAAGCCGTAGCGCACCTCGCGCAGGCCCACCGTGCCGGCCATGTCCTGCAGTTCGCAGTCGCCGTTGGCGCTGCAGGTCAGGCAGTCCAGCGGATGGTCGGAGATGTACAGCTCCATCACGCCGCGGCGCAGCTCCTGCAGTTGCGGGCTTTGCGTGCGCACCTTCATGCCCGGCTCGGCCGGCGTGGTGCACGAGGCCGGAAAGCCCTTGCGCCCCTCGATCTGCACCAGGCACAGGCGGCAGGAGCCGAAGGGCTCCAGGCTGTCGGTGGCGCACAGCTTGGGCACGCTGACGCCGCCTTCCATGGCCGCGCGCATCAGCGAGGTGCCCTCGGGAACGCAGACCTCGCGGCCGTCGATTTCCAGGGCGATCAGGCGTTCGGACGGGCTGGCGGGCGTGCCCCAGTCGGCTTGCTTCAAGTGGTCGAGCATGGTGTTCTCCGTTCAGGCAGCCGCTGCGGCCGTGGTGGACTCGATGCCGAAGTCCTGGGGGTAGTGGTTCAGCGCCGAGCGCACGGGATACGGCGTCATCCCGCCCATGGCGCACATGGAGCCATGCTGCATGGTGTCGCACAGGCTTTCCAGCAGGGCCACCTGGCCGGCGTGGGCGGCAGGGTTGCTGCCGGCGCGCACGATGCGGTCGATGACCTCCACGCCGCGCGTGGAGCCGATGCGGCAGGGCGTGCACTTGCCGCAGGACTCGATGGCGCAGAACTCCATGGCATAGCGCGCCAGCTGCGCCATGTCGGCCGTGTCGTCGTGCACGACGATGCCGCCGTGCCCCACCACGTTGCCCTTGGCGGCATAGGCCTCGTAGTCCAGCGGCGCATCCCAGTCGGCCGGCGCCACATAGCTGCCCAGCGGGCCGCCCACCTGCACGGCCTTGATGGCGCGGCCGGTGGCCGTGCCGCCGCCGAAGTCTTCCACCAGTTCGCGCAGGCTCAGGCCGAAGGCCTTTTCCACCAGGCCGCCGCGCGCGATGTTGCCGGCCAGCTGGAACGGCAGCGTGCCGCGCGAGCGGCCCATGCCGAAGCCCTGGTAGAAGGCCGCGCCGCGCGCCAGGATCAGCGGCACCGTGGCCAGCGTGATCACGTTGTTGATCACCGTGGGCCGGCCCCACAGCCCCGCTATGGCCGGCAGCGGCGGCTTGGCGCGCACAATGCCGCGCCGGCCCTCGATGCTCTCCAGCATGGCCGTTTCCTCGCCGCAGACATAGCTGCCCGCACCCTTGCGCACCTCCATGTGGAAGGCCCGCCCGCTGCCGGCCACGTCGCGGCCCAGCCAGCCTGCGGCCTCGGCACGCGCAATGGCTTCGCGCAGGGTGGCGATGGCATGCGGATACTCGCTGCGCACATAGACCAGGCCCTGCGTGGCGCCCACGGCCAGGCCAGCGATGGCCATGCCTTCGATCAGCGTGTAGGGATCGCCTTCCATCAGCAGCCGGTCGGCGAAGGTGCCCGAGTCGCCCTCGTCGGCGTTGCAG
>NZ_JAELTK010000063.1:0-37183 GCF_016428765.1 Delftia sp. ASV31 | reverse complement strand
CCCCCCCCCCCCCCCCCCCCCCCCCCCCCCCCCCCCCCCCCCCCCCCCCCCCCCCCCCCCCCCCCCCCCCCCCCCCCCCCCCCCCCCCCCCCCCCCCCCCCCCTTTTCAAGCAGCAGACGGCATACGAGATCAACGTCAGCGTCTCGTGGGCTCGGAGATGTGTATAAGAGACAGGGTATAGCCTATTTGTCGGTACCATAGAGCCACGGAAAAATATCCAACGCCTTGTTGAGGCGTATGGAATGCTACCCAAAGAGGTGCGGCACAATTGGCCTTTGGTGATTGTGGGGGGCAGTGGCTGGAACTCTAGTGCGATTCACTTGTGCCTTGCAAAAGCACGGGCCCAGGGTTGGTTGCAATACATATCTTATGTTGACCAAAGTTGGCTGCCGGCATTGTATGCTGGGGCGCGATTGATGGTCTATCCATCACTTTATGAGGGTTTTGGATTACCTATTGTGGAGGCAATGGCGAGTGGCACCCCAGTGCTCACATCCAACGTTTCCTGCATGCCAGAGATTGCCGGAGGTGCCGCTAGACTGGTGAATCCCTTGAATCTGGAAGAAATGTTATTTGGCCTTCAGGCCTGCCTGACTGATGAACACTGGCAAAGGCAGGCGCGAACCTTAGGGTTGGCGCGATCTGGTCAAATGTCTTGGGCTCAATGCTCTGAGCGAACAATAGAAATTTATGCCAAGGTGGCTCAATTGGTTCAATAAATCAGCGGGAGGGATGAGTGGATTTCACGTATCCCTGCCATGTGCAATACTCAGTAATGAAGATACAGCTACATATCTCACTGCATTGCCCCATGATCTGAAGATTTTCGACCGATTGATTTTTGCAGTATGTAGTGGCAGTGCAACCTCTGCAACCTGTAGTCCCTGTCTGCGCATAAGCAGCAGCGTGCCGACGTCTTGATAGTCAAGCATCGTGGCCTCCGTAGAGGCTGCTACCTCTAATGCTGGACGGTTGTACAACCGGAACCCGGACACAAAATCGCGCAGGCCCAAACCCGTCAACCAGCGAAACCATTGCCACGCGATGCGGCGCGCAAGGCTGTTTTGTTCAGCAAAGTAGGCAACGACCATGTCTGCCTTCTGGCGCACGGCCAGAAGTGCGGGAAGTTCCTCCACCTCGTAGCGGCCCTCGGCGTCGATGGTGACGACGGTCTGGAAGCCATGGGTCTGCGCGTAGCGCAATCCTGTCTGCAAACTGCCCCAATTGGTCATGGCCAGCAAAGGGCGCAGCACCCGGGCGCCGCATTGCTCGGCTTCATGGCAGGTGGCATCGGTGCTGCGATTGTCCACGACAAGCACGGTTGCATCGACCAGAGCATGGACCCTGCGGATGAGATGGGTTATTTCGGCCTCGTTGTTGCGCGTGGAAATGACGACCAGCAGGTCCTGGCCCACTCTGGCCGGGCGGTTGTCGGGTGCCAGGCTGCGATAGTGACGCGCCACACTGCGCTCACAGGGGCCAATGCTGAAAAACCGATGCAAGGCCTTATGGCCTGATTGGCCCAGGCGCTGCCTCAGCTCTTTGTCGTGCTGCAGGCGAGCAATGCTGCTGCGCCAGGCATCGATGTCTTCAAAGGGCACATGCAGGCCGGCGTGGGCATGGCCGACCACCCAGGGCATGCCCGAGCCGGGAAGGTCGGTGACCAGGCAGGGTTTGGCGTGCAGCATGGCCTCCAGCAATACGATGCCGAAAGCTTCCGTGCGTTCGCGTGAGGCAAGGCAGAAGATGTCGCACTCTGCAAACAAGGCATGTTTTTCCTCGTCTGACACCGAGCCCACCAGTCGCACACAGGCCTGTCTGCCCTCGGGAGTGCGTTGGCGTATCAGGTCTTCCAGGGATGCACGTAGTTCGCCTTCTCCCGCAATCAGCAGTTCCACGCCGGGCATGGCCGAGACGGCTAGGATCAGGGTCTCGAAGCCTTTGTAGTACGTCAACCGTCCTATGGACAACAGGCGCAACCGGGTGTCGGGCCGCCAGCCTTGACCGTGTTGCAGCGGTGCTGGTTCAGGAATGGTTTCGAGGTTCAGGCCCAGCGGGACGATCTCGCATTTGCTGCGCCAGGTACGTAGGGCATTGCTGGCCTCAAGATAGGGTGGCGACGTTGCGAATACCTGTTGAGCGCGTTCCAGCAAGGCCTGCTCGAACGGCCGGTACAGCATGTAGGCCAATGCCACGGACCACTTGATGTTGGACACCACCACATCGGAGTGCCAGTGGATGACCCAGGGCACGCGCCGCGCGATGGGCAGGGTCAGTGCCCAAAGCGCCGAGTTGTTGGGCAGATGCAGGTGCAGTACGTCGGGCTGAATGCGTTCGATGGCGCGGCCCAGTGCGCGCCGGAATCCCATGGCCATGGGGGCATAGACCAGATTGAATTGAACGGGCACGCGTTCCAGCCAGGCGGGATCATCCGGCTCCGGATCACCATGGACCAGGGCATGGGCATCGACACCCTGGCGTCGTTGCTCGTGTATCAGGTCGGCCAGAAAGACTTCCATGCCGCCCCGGTAGGGAGGGAAGAATTTACCGACGTGAAGTATGCGCAGGGCCATTGCAGAGGGCCTTACTTCGCTGGCTGGGGTTTTGCCGCCGACTGTTGGCTCAACTGGTTACGGATTTGCCTATATTGCGGATTTTGAGGCTCCCGCCGAATGGCCTGGTCCAAGTATTTCAGGGCTTCAGTCAGATTTCCTTGGCCGTGATAGGCCATGGCAAGACCGTACAGCGCAGGTGCGCTGGGGTCGCGGGCTACCAGCGGTTTGAGTAATTCCTTGGCTTGGGCACTTTCGCCCTTGCCAATCAAGGCCAGACCCATCCCGACAATCAATCGAGGGGCGCTAGGCGAGGTTTTCAGCAGAATTTGAAAGTCATCAAGGGCTACCTGATATTGCTGAGCCCCGATGGCTGTTTCTGCGCGCTTGAGGCGAAGGGTTTGCTCCATCTGCTTGGCGCTGGCAGTATCTTCCGCAGGCGCTGAGAGTGCTTTGGTGTATTCCTGGAGTGCTTCGCGAGGTTGGCCCAGGGCCAAAAGCGCCTCGGCTTTTTGGTAATGCAGAGCTTGGCCGTTGAAGCCCTTTGATTGCGCTGCCCAGAAGGCATTCAGGGCTTCGGAGAATTTCTTCTGCTGAGAAAGCACAGCACCCATGTTGAACAGCGCATTGCCTCCCAGGTCTCCAAGTGCGTTGGCCGTGGCGAAGTCCTGCAGCGCCTGGTCGAGCATGCCCTTGTCTGCGTGTGCTGTTCCTACGTTCAGGAAGGCACGGCCACGTCCCACGGCATTGGCGGGGGCTTTTTTGTCGATTTTTTCAGCGGCATCGGCCCAGGATGTGCCTACATCCTGAAGAGAGAGCACGCGTTCGAAAGCCAGGGCTCCGAACACCACGCCGATGACGATGCCTGCGATGTAGATGGTGCGTGGTTTGACACCTGTCAGAGCAATGGCCACCAACCCCGGAATGGCCACCGCCCACAGGTAGCTGCGGTACAGCACGAAGGGGTCCTGCAGCCAGACTGTGGCGAATTCAGTGGCATACCAGAGAAGGGGAAACAGAATGCAGAGGGCGACGAGGCCGATGACGCCAGGGCGCTTGATCAATGCCCAGATGGCGCAGCCCAGCACGGTGAGATAGCCCATGGCTCCGGCAAGGTGCCATATCGATCCAAAGCCCAGGGGAAATGCCGGTCTCAGGTCGATGGACATCCAACCCACATATGGAACGATCCACAGAAATCCATAGGCAAAAAACAGGGCCGCTTCATTGAGGATGCTCAGGGGATAGATCTGTGAGGTGATTCCGGGCCGAAGGGCTTCTAATTGTCTTGCATAGCCTTGGGATTGCTCGTCGAAAATCTGACCCACCAGACTGCCGAAGAAATGAAAGACGGCAGCCGAGGCAATGGCCAGCAGCATCAAGGCCACTCCCACAATGACCATGGCCGCCTTCATGCCGGGGCGCCTGACAAAAATGTAAAGCGGCACCACCATGGCGACTGTCAGAAACGCATGCTCCTTGGACAGTACGGCAAGCACATAGCAGATCAATGCCGTGGCATGCCAGAGAGCGCGCCCGCTCTGAAGCCCGCGCACAAAGGCCCAGCATGCCAGCACCGCGAACAGCGTTGCCATGACGATGGAGCGCTGCACCAGGTATCCAACGGCGTAGACCGCGACGGGGTTCAGTGCAAAAAGGATCAGGCCCAACTGCAGGGCTGCATCGCGCGACGCGAGGAAATGGGGCTGCTCTTCGATGTCATGCGGAAAGTGCGTCTGCGTCAGCAGGGCCTTGAACAGTGCATACAAAGCTGCCACGGTCGCGAGATGCAAGGCGATATTGAAGACGCGCTGCTTCCACCAGCCGGCTCCAAAGAGCTGTTCGATCCAGACGAAGCTGCCATACGATAGCGTGCGCTGTTTGAAGTCCAGCAGGCTGCCGTAGTTGCCGAAAATGGTTGCATCCGCCAGACGTATATCGTCAAACAGCAGCCCGTTGTTCAGGCCGGGCAGATAAACCCCCGATATGGCCAGCGCAAGAAGGGCACTGAAGCAGTAAATCGCTTTGTAGGAGGCAGCCATCGCTTTTTGCCTTGTCTTGTCTTGGATGTGGCAGAGCTTGAGGTTGCCTTGCAGATTGCCTCTCTTGTGGAAAGGTGCAGTCAGTTTATCGGCCGTTAAACCCGATTACTTTGCCTGTTGCGCCAGTTTGGTGCGAGTATTGCGAGAAGGCCTGCGATGAAAAAAGCCCCATGTGCGGCACAGCGCAACATGGGGCCAAAGGCCATCCGTTAGATGGGCGCACGAGCGCCCCTGGCATTTTGCTTACAGGCCGGCCGCAGCGCGCAGCACGGCTGCCTTGTCCGTCCGCTCCCAGGTGAACTCGGGCTCTTCACGGCCGAAGTGGCCGTAGGCGGCGGTCTTGCTGTAGATGGGGCGCAGCAGGTCCAGCATCTGGATGATGCCCTTGGGACGCAGGTCGAAATGCGCGGCCACCAGCTTGGCAATCTCGGCGTCGGGGATGACGCCCGTGCCTTCGGTGTAGACCGTGATGTTCATCGGGCGTGCCACGCCGATAGCGTAGGCCACCTGGATCTGGCACTGGCGCGCCAGGCCGGCGGCCACGATGTTCTTGGCCACGTAGCGCGCGGCGTAGGCGGCGCTGCGGTCCACCTTGGTCGGGTCTTTGCCGCTGAAGGCGCCGCCACCATGGGGGCAGGCACCGCCGTAGGTGTCGACGATGATCTTGCGGCCGGTCAGGCCGCAATCGCCCTGGGGGCCGCCGACAACGAAGCGGCCCGTGGGGTTGATCAGGTACTTCGTGTCCTGCAGCCACTCGGAGGGCAGCACGGGCTTGATGATTTCCTCGATGATGGCTTCGGTGAAGCTGGCCTTCATCTTCGTGGCGGTTTCCGACTGGTCGGGGCTGTGCTGGGTGGACAGCACCACGGTGTCGATGCTGTGGGGCTTGCCGTCCACGTAGCGCATGGTCACCTGGCTTTTGGCGTCAGGACGCAGGAAGGGCAGGCGGCCGTCCTTGCGCAGCTGGGCCTGGCGCTCGACAAGGCGGTGCGCATAGTAGATGGGCGCGGGCATCAGCTCGGGCGTCTCGTCGCAGGCGTAGCCGAACATCAGGCCCTGGTCTCCGGCGCCGGTGTTGAGCTCGTCATCGCTGGCCTTGTCCACGCCCTGGGCGATGTCCTGGCTTTGCTTGTCGTAGGCCACGAGCACGGCGCAGCCCTTGTAGTCGATGCCGTAGTCGGTGTTGTCGTAGCCGATGCGCTTGATGGTGTCGCGTGCGACCTGGATGTAGTCGACGTTTGCGCCGGTGGTGATCTCACCTGCCAAAACCACCAGGCCCGTGTTGGTCAGCGTCTCGGCCGCCACGCGGCTGTACGGGTCTTGGGCGAAAATGGCGTCCAGGATCGCGTCAGAGATCTGGTCAGCCACCTTGTCCGGATGGCCTTCAGAGACGGATTCCGAGGTGAAAAGAAAGTCGTTCGCCATATGAATAAACTCCTTGGTTGCAGCTTTTTTGCTGGGCGCTGCCCAAGCTGCAGGAGCTCTGGCGAACGCTTTAGCAGAAATTGTTTAACGTCGCTCTGCAAGTTGCTCAGTTAACTCAGCGACACCCATCATTTTAATGCCATCCCTGTTCCGACTGTTTGCTGCACTGCCTTTGTGGCTATTGCACCCCCTTGGCGCGCTCATGGGCTGGGTGGCGTTCGCCGCTTCGGCCACGTACCGGCGCCGCTTTCTGGCCAACGCCCGGCAGGCCGGCTACGGCCTGGGCGCCGTGGCGCCGGCCGTGGGACACGCGGGGCGCATGGTGGCGGAGCTGCCGCGCATGTGGATGGGCAGGCAGCCGAGCTGCGAGATGCACAACGAGGAATGCGTGCGCCGGGCCTACGCTGCCGGGCGCGGCATCATCTTTCTGACGCCGCACCTGGGCTGCTTCGAGCTGTCAGTGCAGCATGCGGCGCGGCAATGGTCGGCCGAGCATGGCGAGATCACCATTCTCTACCGCCCCGCGCGCCAGCCCTGGCTGGCCCGTGTCATGGAGACGGCGCGCAACCGCCCCGGCGTGCAGGCCGTGCCGACCACGCTGGCCGGCGTGCGGCAGATGATCAAGGCGCTGCGCAAGGGCGCGGCTGTGGGGCTGCTGCCCGACCAGGTTCCGCCCGAGGGGCAGGGCGTCTGGTCGCCGTTCTTCGGCCGTGATGCCTATACGATGACGCTGGCGGCGCGCCTGGCGTTGCAGACGGGGGCCGCGGTGATCGTGGCCCGTTGTGAGCGCTTGTCCTGGGGGCGGGGCTATGCGCTGTATCTTGAGGAGTTGCCCGTGCCCTTGTCCGAGAATCTGGAAGCTGCGGTGCAGCAGATCAACGAGGCGATGGAACACACCATCCGCCAATGCCCGCAGCAGTACCTGTGGGGCTATGCGCGCTACAAGCAGCCGCGCCGTGAAGCAGCTGCCAACGAGGTGCATGCATGAGCGGGCGCATCGGCGTGTGGCTGATGCGGTCGCTGGCTTGGATGCCGCTGCCGTGGCTGCGGGGGCTGGGTGCGTTTCTGGGGCGTGTGCTGTTCGTGCTGGCCGCGCCGCGCCGCAAGGTGGCGCTGCGCAATCTTGCGCTGTGCTTTCCCGAGCTGACCGAGGCGCAGCGCGTGGAGCTGGCGCGCAGCAACTTCATCGTCTTTTGCCAGACCTGGCTGGACCGCAGCTGGCTGTGGGCCGCGCCGCGCGAGGTGGTGGCCGAGCGTGTGAAGCTGCAGGGCGCCGTGCATGAGCTCGATGGCGATACGCCCACCATCCTGTTCGCGCCGCATTTCTACAGCATGGACGCGGGTGGCCTGGCGCTGCCTCTGCACACCACGCGGCCCTTCACCTCGATTTTCTCCACCCATCCGGACCCTGCGGTCGATGAGTGGTTCATGTCGGGGCGCCAGCGCTTTGGCGACGTGCGCATGCTCAACCGCGCCGACGGGGTCAAGCCCATCATCTCCAGCCTGCGCAAGGGCGGGCTGCTGTACCTTTTGCCCGACATGGACTTCGGCCGCAACGACTCGGTCTTCGTGCCCTTCTTCGGCGTGAACGCGGCCACCATCCCCTCGCTGTCGCGCTTTGCACGCCTGGGCCGGGCCAAGGTGCTGGGCATGTATACGCGCATGACGCCCACGGGCTACGTGGCCGAGATCACGCCGGCCTGGACGGACTTTCCCACCGACGATGCCGAGGCCGACACGGCACGCATGAACCGCGAGTTGGAAGCGGCGATTCGCACCATGCCCGACCAGTACTACTGGGTGCACAGGCGCTTCAAGACCCGGCCCGAGGGCGAGCCCTCGGTCTACTGAACGGGGCGGGACAGGAACTGCTCCAGCGCTTGCCGCACCGCATCGGGCTGCTCGTGCACGACCCAGTGCGAAGTGCCTGCCAGGTGCTGCACCGTCAGGCGCGGCACCCACGGCTCCAGGCCTTCGACCAGGGCAGGTTGCAGCGCCGGGTCGCTGTCGCCCCAAAGCACATGCGTGGGGACGCCGATGTCCAGCATCTCGGGCGGCAGCCTCAGGTTGCGCAGTGCGTCGGCTGAGTCCGGGTCTTCGGGCCGGGGCGGCACCAGGGGACTGGCGCCGTAGTAGTGGCAGGAGCCTTGCACGCCCAGGTCCCAGTGCTCGCGGTAGCGCTGCTGCAATTGCGGCGTGAGCCAGCCGGGCAACTCGCCCTGCGGTGTGCGGAAAAATCCCAGCATGCGCTGCCAGTTGTTGTCGGCCAGCAGGGCGGGCGCGTCGGGGCGGCGCAGGAAATGCATGTACTGGCTTGCGGCCTGCTGCACGGGGTTGTCCAGCAACTCGCGCAGAAAGGCGCCTGGATGCGGGGCGTTGAGGATCATCAGCCGCTGCATCAGCCCGGGATGGCGATTGGCCAGACCCCAGGCCAGGGCCCCTCCCCAGTCGTGGGCGATCACGCAGGCTGCGGGTGCGCCAGGGCTTTCGATGGCGATCAGCGCCGCCAGATCCTGCAGCAGGTGCTTGGCCTTGTACTGCTCCACGCCGGCCGGCTGGCTGGAGCGGCCAAAGCCCCGCAGATCGGGGGCGACGCAACGCCATTGCGTGCCGAACTGCTCCAGCATGCCTTCCCAGATGAAGCTGCCCTCGGGAAAGCCGTGCAGGAACAGCAGCAACGGCCGGCCGGGTTCGCCGCTGACGCGGCAGTGCAGATGGGTGCCGTGAGGCAGCTCGCGAATGCAGGTGGTCACCATGTTGCGCTCCTTGCGGGGCGCTGGCTACACGAGCGCCTCCGGGCGCTAATCTTGGGGGCTGTCGCTCTCGCCGGGCGTCGCGGCTGCGACGTCCGCCTGCGGTGCAGCCGCTGCCGGCTGGGCCAGCCCTTCGGGATGGCTCCAGTGCCACAGCAGCTGGGCCACCTCGTCCACACCCTGCTTCTTCAGCGCGGAGAACATGCGCACCTCGCCACCGCCGGCATTGAGCCGCGTGATGGACAGCACCTTGGCCTGCTCGGCGCGCGTGAGCTTGTCTGCCTTGGTCAGCAGCACGAGGAACTTCAGGCCCTCCTGCACGCGCGGGCGCAGGGCATCGAGCAAGGCTTCGTCGAGTTCGGTCAGGCCCAGTCGCGGATCGCACAGCAGCACGATGCCCGTCAGGCTCTCGCGGCTGACCAGATAGTTCAGCATCACGCGCTGCCAGCGCTGCTTGTCCGTGCGCGACACGGCGGCGTAGCCGTAGCCGGGCAGATCGGCCAGCACGGCGTCGGTCACGCCCTGTTTGCCCAGGGAGAACAGGTTGATGTGCTGCGTGCGGCCGGGCTTCTTGGAGGCGAAGGCCAGCTGCTTTTGCTGCGTCAGCGTGTTGATGCAGGTGGACTTGCCGGCATTGGAGCGGCCCACGAACGCGATCTCGGGCACATCGACCTTGGGAAGATGGTGCAGTTGCGCAGCCGTCGTCAAAAAGCGCGTCGTGTGCATCCATCCCATGGCGAGCTTGGGATCGATCAGGGAGGAAGTGGGGGCGGCATCGGCAGCCGGCGCAGCAGGATTCATGGTGTGGTCAGTCTCTCGGGGCCTCATTGTAGGTTCCCCCATGATCCAGCGCCCCCCGCGGGCTATAGGCAACGGTGCTGACAGAGCGCGGCGCATGAAACTGGCGCACTCCAAAGTCAGGGACAGCGAGGAAGGGCCGCCCCGCCCCGAGGCTGTCGTCCCCCTCCCGCGCAGCGAGAGAGGGGGAAGGCGCGCAGCGCCTCAGGGGGAGCCTCAAACCTCCTCGCTCCAGCAAAACCCATCCCGCGCAATCATGGCGCTGGCCGCGCTGGGCCCCCAACTGCCAGCCGCGTAGCCGCGCGGCCCGGAGAGATCGTTGCGCCAGTGCTGCAGTATGGGTTCCACCCAGCGCCAGGCCTGTTCCTGCTCGTCGCTGCGCACGAACAGGTTCAGCCGCCCGGCGATCACGTCCAGCAGCAGGCGCTCGTAGGCGCCCACGCGCTTGGCGCCGAAGCGCTGGTCGAAGTCCAGGTTCAGGTGCACGGGAGCCAGCGAAGGCTCGGCCTGCTGCTGGGTGGCGCCCTGGGCCAGCAGATGCAGCTCCAGGCCGTCCTTGGGCTGCAGGTTGATGACCAGCCGGTTGGCTTCGGACAGGGGCGAGCGGAAGATGGGATGGGGCACGGGCCGGAAGTTCACGACGATGCGCGCATCCCGTCCTGCCAGCCGCTTGCCGGTGCGGATGTAGAAGGGCACGCCGGCCCAGCGCCAGTTGCAGATCTCGGTGCGCAGGGCGACGAAGGTCTCGGTCTGGCTGCCGGCCGCCACGCCTTTCTCTTGCTGGTAGGCGGGCACGGGCTGGCCCTGGCTGGCGCCGGCCAGATACTGGCCGCGCACCACGTGCTGGCTCAGGGTTTCCGGCGTCCAGGGCTTGAGCGACTGCAGCACCTTGAGCTTTTCGTCGCGGATGGCGTGGGCCGAGGCGTTGATCGGCGGCTCCATGCCGATGGCGCACAGCAGTTGCAGGGCATGGTTTTGCACCATGTCGCGCAGCGCGCCGGTCTGGTCGTAGAAGGCGCCCCGGCTTTCCACGCCCAGTTCCTCGGCAATGGTGATCTGGATGTTGGCAATGGTCTCGCGCCGCCACAGCGGCTCGAACAGTGCGTTGCCAAAGCGCAGGGCCAGCAGGTTCTGGACCGAGGGCTTGCCCAGGTAGTGGTCTATGCGAAACACCTGCTCTTCGCGCAGGACCTTGCGCAGCGTGGCGTTGATGGCCTGGTTGGAGGCCAGGTCGTGGCCCAGCGGCTTTTCCAGCACCACGCGCGTCTGCGGGCCATTCAGGCCCACGGCGGCAATCTGCTCGCAGACCGTGGTGAACAGGCTGGGCGCAGTGGCCAGGTACATCACCACCGTCTCGGCGCCGCGCGTGTTCAGCGCCGTGGCCAGGCGCTCGTAGTCGGCGGGTTGCGACAGGTCCATGCGCAGGTAGTGCAGCAGGGCCGCGAAACGCGAGAACTCCTCTGGACTGGGGCGCTTGGACAGTTCCACCTTTTCGAAGCGGCCCTGGATGAGCGCGCGGTACTGGTCATCACTCAGATCATCGCGACCCACGCACAGGATGCGTCCCCCCTCGGGGAGGGTGCCGTGGCGGAACGCCTGGAACAGCGCGGGCATGAGCTTGCGCCATGCGAGATCACCCGTGCCACCGAACAAAACCAGATCGAAACCCATGCTGTCTCCACAAGTTGATGTGTCTATTTTTGGTAACTTGGTTACCAAAATTTTGAAGAATCGGATAAATTATAGGAAGATATTGAGGTTTTGTTCCAGAGATGTGTTGTCGATTTGGTAATCAGATTACTTTCATCCCATGCTGTCCGTCATTCCCCAGCCCCCGCGCTGCGACCATGCCGCTGTCTGGCCTGCGCTGCACCACCATGCCTTGGCCCTGCGCAAGGGCTTCGATCTGCGCCACGCCTTTGCCGATGATCCCGGCCGGTTCGCGCACTTCAGCCAGGAGGCGCCACACTGTTTTGCAGACCTGTCCAAGAACCTCTGGGATGCACCGGCCGAGGCGCTGCTGTTGCGTCTGGCGCGCGAGTGCGCAGTGGAGCAGCAGCGCGATGCCATGTTCGCGGGCGAGCACGTCAACGGCAGCGAGGGCCGTGCCGTGCTGCACGCGCTGCTGCGCTGCCCGCGCGGCGAGTCGCCGCCGGGCCTGGCATGGGCCCTGGCCCAGGTGCACGAAACGCTGGATGACATGCTGGCCTATGCCGAGCGCGTGAGGGCCGATGCCGGCATCACCGATGTGGTGTGCATGGGCATCGGCGGATCGGGCCTGGGGCCGCAGATGGCCGTGCAGGCGCTGCAGGGAATGTGCGATGCACGGCGGCGCATGCACTTCGTCTCCAACGTGGATGGGCATGAGCTGCAATCGGTGCTCGATGGGCTGCAGCCGCGCAGCACGCTGTTCATCGTGGCCTCCAAGGTCTTCAACACGCAGGAGACGCTGACCAATGCGCGCAGCGCGCTGCAATGGTTCCATGCGCAGGGCGGTGAAGATGTGGCGCGGCATTTCGTGGCGCTGACCACCAATGCCTCGGCGGCTGCGCAGATGGGCATCACCACCACTTTCGGCTTCTGGGACTGGGTGGGCGGGCGCTATTCGCTGTGGTCGGCGATCGGGCTGCCCGTGGCCCTCGCCGTGGGAGCAGCGGCATTCCGCGACCTGCTGGCCGGCGCGCATGCCATGGACCACCATTTCCGCACGGCACCGCTGCAGGCCAACCTGCCCGTGCGCCTGGGCCTGCTCGATGTCTGGAACCGCAATCTGCTGGGCTTTGCCAGCCGCTGCATTGCGCCCTACCACGCAGGCCTGCGGCGCCTGCCGGCCTATCTGCAGCAACTGGAGATGGAGAGCAATGGCAAGCGCGTGGACCGCCAGGGCCGGCCGCTGGCGCTGGGCTCAGCCCCCGTGCTCTGGGGCGAGCCTGGTACGGATGGGCAGCATGCCTTCTTCCAGATGCTGCACCAGGGGACGGACATCGTGCCGCTGGAGATCATCGCCGTGCAGCGGCCGTCGCACGGCCTGCAGGGCCACCATGAGCAACTGCTGGCCAACGCCCTGGCCCAGGCCCAGGCCTTGATGCAGGGGCGTTCCTGCGATGATGGCCATCGCCACTTCCCGGGCAACCGGCCCAGTACCTTCGTACTGCTGGATGCGCTCACGCCGGCGGCCCTGGGTGCGCTGATCGCCTTGCAGGAGCACCGCGTGTTCGTGGCGGGCGCGCTGTGGGGCCTCAACAGCTTCGACCAGTGGGGGGTGGAGCTGGGCAAGCTGCTGGCGCGCGACCTGCAGCAGCGCTTGGCCAGCGGGGATGTGGCGGAGCTCGATGCATCGACCGCAGGACTGCTGCAGCGCATGCGGGCCTGACGCCCCTGGCAACACGTTGCCGGGGCTGAGCACGCTCAGGCTTCGCGGAAGCTGTTCACCGGCAGGCCCGGCACATCGACACGGCACTCCATCAGCGCACCGGCAGGCACCTGCGCCGATCGCTCCGGATCGGGCCGGCCGTGTCCGGCCGAGGTGATGTACAGCGTGCGCAGGTCCTCCCCCCCAAAACAGACCATCGTGGGGCAGCGCACGGGCGTGTCCAGGCGCTGCAGCACATCGCCCTCGGGGCTCAGTTGCAGCACGCAGCCGCCTTCGTACATGGACACCCAGTAGTTGCCCCGGACGTCGACGCTGGCGCCGTCGGGGCGGCCGCCATAGAGCCTGCCCTCGGCCTTGGGGGCGAAGGCCTTCCACAGCGAGCGCGTGCCCAGCGTGCCGGATTCCAGGTCGAAGGCAAAGCGGTCTATGCGGTGGGCTGGCGTGTCTGCCCAGTACATCCAGGCGTCATCGGGGCTGAATGCCAAGCCGTTGGCCGTGGTGCAGTCGCCTGCCATGCGCTGAACGGCGTAGCCTCCGGCGCCGTCCGCGCGAAGGCACCACAGCGCGGCATCGGGCGCCGTCTTGGGCGAGAACAGTGACCCCGCCCACAGCCGCCCGGCGCGGTCGCAGCGCCCGTCGTTGAGCCGCAGCTGCTGCGGATCATGGTCCAGGCGGGCGATCATTTCGGTGTGTCCCGTGGCGGTGTCCAGCAGGCCGAAGCCATCGCGCAGCCCCACCACGATGCGGCCCCGGTCCGTGGGAGCGCAGCAGCCCGGTTCGCTGGGCGTGGCCCAGCTGCGGTGCAGGCCTGTGGCGGGCTCCCAGGAATGGATGTGCCGGTCCTGGATATCGCACCAGTAGAGCCGGTGTTCCTGCGGGTGCCAGAAGGGGGACTCGCCGAGTGCACTCGGTGGAACAGGGATGCGCTGCACGGCCATGGTCTGCCTCGGAGATGCGGATGAACGGAATTCTAGGAGGTCGGGACGCACCGCAGCAGCGGCAAATGGTTTGATGCATTGGCTAAGGGATATCACCGGCTTGGCTGCGCATAAAAGTATCGAAAGGCGCATCTGTCGTACCAGTCCGGGCACGAGGCCGTCGCCACAATGCCTCATCCGCAGCCGGGATGGGAGGCGCGGTGATCCAGCATTCGAAGACCAGGGAACAAGGAGACAAAAAATGCACAGCTTGCTCAAGGCCAGCCTCACATGGGCCATGGCCACTGCCGCAGCGGGCGCACTCGCCGGCACCGAACTCGTGATTGCCACCGTGAACAACGGCCACATGATCGAGATGCAAAAGCTCACCCCCTGGTTCGAGAAGGCCCACCCCGACATCACGCTCAAATGGGTGACGCTGGAAGAAGGCGTGCTGCGCCAGCGCGTGACCACCGACATCGCCACCAAGGGCGGCCAGTTCGACGTGATGACCGTGGGCATCTACGAGGTGCCGATCTGGTCGAAGAAGGGCTGGCTGCAGCCCATTGCCACCGATGCCGCCTATGACGCGGCCGATCTGCTGCCCACCATCCGCGAAGGCCTGTCCTACGAAGGCAAGCTCTATGCCTCGCCTTTCTATGGCGAAGGCTCCATGCTCATGTACCGCAAGGACCTGGCCGACAAGGCGGGTTTTCAGATGCCCGACAAGCCCACCTGGGAGCAGGTCCGGGAGTTCGCCTCCAAGGTCCACGATCCCAAGGCCGGGGTCTACGGCATCTGCCTGCGCGGCAAGCCGGGCTGGGGGGACAACATGGCCCTGATCACCACCATGGCCAATACCTTCGGCGGCCAATGGTTCGACATGCAGTGGAAGCCGCAGATCGACACACTCGCCTGGAAGAAGGCCGTGGGTTTCTATGTGGACCTGATGAAGGCCTATGGCCCCCCGGGCGCCTCGGCCAACAGCTTCAATGAGAACCTGGCGCTGTTCAACGAGGGCAAGTGCGGCGCCTGGGTGGATGCGAGCATCGCCGCATCCTTCGTCAGCGACCCCAAGCAATCCAAGGTGGCCGACAAGGTGGCCTATGCGGCTGCACCCGTGGCCAGCACGCCCAAGGGATCGACCTGGCTGTGGACCTGGAGCCTGGCCATTCCCTCCAGCTCGAAGAAGGCCGATGCGGCCCAGGTCTTCGTGAAGTGGGCCACCTCCAGGGAGTATGTGCAGTTGGTCGCGCAGGAGCACGGCTGGCGTGCCGTGCCCACAGGAACGCGCCAGTCCACCTATGCCAATGCCGAGTTCCAGAAGGTGGCGGGCTTTGCCGCAGCCGAGAAGCGGGCCATCGACAGCGTGAGCCTGACCGATGCGACCGAGCCCAAGTCGCCCTATGCCGGCGTGCAGTACGTCGCGATTCCAGAGTTCCAGGCCATTGGCATTGCCGTGGGCCAGCAGATGAGCGCCGCGCTGTCGGGCAAGGTCACGGTGGAGCAGGCGCTCAGTACCTCGCAGACGCTGGCCGAACGCGAGATGAGGAAAAGCGGCTACTACAAATGAGGGCCGATAGGACTCCCGACAGGGCGGCGTCCGCCAGGCGCCTGCTGCCCCGCGCCCTGATGGCGCCCGCCGTGGCCGTGCTGCTGTGCTGGATGCTCGTGCCCTTGTTGATGACGATTTATTTCTCGCTCGTCAACTACAACCTCATGCAGCCGGGCGAGCACCGCTTCGCCGGCTGGGACAACTACGCCTTCTTCATCACCGACCCGGACTTCCTGCCCGCCGTGTGGAACACGCTGAACTTCCTGGCCAGCGTGGTGCTGATCACCCTGGTGCTGGGCGTGCTGATCGCTTTGCTGATCAACGAGCCTTTTCCGGGGCGCGGCGTCGTGCGGGTGCTGCTGATCTCGCCGTTCTTCGTGATGCCCACGGTCAATGCGCTGCTGTGGAAACACATGATGATGAACCCGATCTATGGCGTGCTGGCCAGCCTGTGGAGGGCCGTCGGACTGCAGCCCGTGGACTGGCTCACCGAGATGCCGCTGCTGTCCGTCATCATCATGGTGTCCTGGCAATGGCTGCCCTTCGCCTGCCTGATCTTCATCACCTCGCTGCAGTCGCTGGACCGCGAGCAGATGGAGGCGGCGCGCATGGATGGCGCCAACGCCCTGCAGCGCTTTTACTACCTCACGCTGCCCCATCTGGCGCGGCCCATGGCGGTGGTGGTGATGATCGAGATGATCTTCCTGCTCAGCGTGTTCGCCGAGATCGCCATCACCACGGCGGGCGGGCCCGGCAACGAGAGCACCAACCTGACCTACCTGATCTACAAGCAGTCGCTGATGAACTTCGACGTGGGCGTGGCCTCGGCCGGTGCACTGTTTGCCGTGGTGCTGGCCAACATCGTCTCCCTCTTCCTGATCCGCATCGTCGGCAAGAGCCTGGACTGAGGACATGATGAAAACAAGTTCCTCCACCCTGGTGCGCGCCGCTGCGGCATGGGCCGTGGCACTGCTGCTGTTCTTTCCGCTGGCCTGGCTGTTCCTGACGGCCTTCAAGACGGAACTGCAAGCCATTGCCGTGCCGCCGCTGTTCGTGTTCGAGCCCACGCTGGCCAACTTCGGCGAAGTGCAGCAGCGCAGCGACTACCTGCTGTATGCGCGCAATTCGCTGATCACCAGCCTGGCCTCGACCCTGATCGGCCTGGCCATCGCCGTGCCTGCTGCCTACTCCATGGCGTTCTTCCGCAGCCGCCACACGCGCGACGTGCTCATGTGGATGCTCTCGACCAAGATGATGCCGGCCGTGGGGGCCCTGCTGCCCATCTATGTGCTGGCGCAAGGGGTGGGCTTGCTGGATTCGCTCACCGTGCTGGTCATCGTCTTCACGCTGTCCAACCTGCCCATCATGGTCTGGATGCTCTACAGCGCGCTCAAGGACATCCCCAACGAGATCCTGGAAGCGGCGCGCATGGATGGCGCAGGCCTGTGGGCCGAGTTCCGCCATGTGGTGCTGCCGCTGGCGGTGGGCGGCATTGCCTCCACCGGGCTGCTGTGCCTGGTGCTGAGCTGGAACGAGGCCTTCTGGTCGCTGAACCTGAGCAGCGCCCGGGCCGGAACGCTGGCCACGCTGATCGCCTCGTATGCCAGCCCCGAAGGGCTGTTCTGGGCCAAGCTCTCGGCCGCTTCGCTGATCGCCATCGCTCCCATCGTGGTGTTTGGCTGGTTCAGCCAGAAGCAACTGGTGCAGGGCATGACCTTTGGCGCCGTCAAGTAGCCGTCCGGCATCCATTTCGCGGCTTTGTGCTGCACAAGGAAAACCATGGCCTATCTGCAACTTCAGGACATACGCAAGCGCTTCGGAGAGGCGCAGATCATCCGCGGCGTGGACCTCGCCATCGAGCGCGGCGAATTCATCGTCTTCGTCGGGCCTTCGGGCTGCGGCAAGTCCACGCTGCTGCGCCTGATCGCCGGGCTGGAGAGCATCACTTCGGGGCAGCTGCTGCTCGACGGGCGCGACATCACGCATGCGCCATCGGGCGAGCGCGACCTGGCAATGGTGTTCCAGAGCTATGCGCTGTATCCGCACATGAGCGTGTACGACAACATGTCCTTCGCGCTGCGCCTGGCCGGCGTGCCGAAAGAGGAGATACGCCGAAAGGTCGGGCAGGCGGCCGAGACGCTCAACCTCACGCCCTATCTGGAACGCAAGCCGCGCGACCTGTCCGGGGGGCAGCGCCAGCGCGTGGCCATAGGCCGGGCCATCGTGCGTGCGCCCAAGGTGTTCCTGTTCGACGAGCCGCTGTCCAACCTCGATGCGGCGCTGCGCGGCAACACGCGGGTGGAAATCCACAAGCTGCACAAGGCGCTGGGCGCCACCACCATCTATGTCACCCATGACCAGGTCGAGGCCATGACCCTGGCCGACCGCGTGGTGGTGTTGCGCGATGGCTGCATCGAACAGGTGGGCGCACCCCTGGCGCTCTACGACCATCCGGCCAACCAGTTCGTTGCGCAGTTCATCGGCATGCCGTCGATGAACCTGATCGCCGCCGAGGCACTGCCCGTGTTCTCCGGGGCCACGCAGGGCCGCCTGCCCGCCGACGGCACGCTGGGCATACGCCCCGAGGCCTTGCGCGTGGCCAGAGCGCAGGTCGCAACCGATGCCGTTGCACAGAGACAGGTCATGGGCCGCGTGGACCTGATCGAGGCCTTGGGCGCCGACACGCTGATCCATGTCAGCGTGGGCGGGGCGCAGCTCATCGCGCGCCAGGCCGAGCGCACGCCACTGGCCGTGGGCGACGCGGTGTCCGTCGTGCTGGACACCGGGTGCGCACTGCACCTGTTCGACCGCCAGGGACGCACGCTGGCAGGCGCCTGAGCGCTTCGCTCCGAGAGGCTGCCCGGAGCAGTCATCCTTTCTTCCTCATCTCCCTCTGGTCACCATGAACGCGATTGTTCCGCATCTTTCCAGACCCACGGTGCTGCACCTGGGTCTGGGTTCCTTTCACCGTGCGCACCAGGCCGCTTATCAACAGCGGCTGATCGATGCAGGGGACACGCAATGGGAGCTGGTGGGGGCCAACCTGCGCTCCGACATGGCGCAGACGCTGGAGGCGTTGGCGCGCCAGGGAGGGGCTTACACACTGGAGACGATTGCGCCTGGCGGATCGGTGCGCTACCAACGCATCGAGGCCCTGCGCGAAGTGATCCCCCATGCGCCCGGGCTGGCCGCCGTGATTGCGCGCGGAGCCAGCCCCTGCACACGTGTCATCTCCCTCACAGTGACCGAGGCTGGCTACTACCTCGATGGCAGCGGCGTGCTGGACACCGGCAGCCCGGAGCTTGCGGCCGACATCGGCCGCATGCGCCAGGGGCAGGTCGGAGAGACGATCTATGGCGTGCTGTGCGCCATCCTGCAGTTGCGCCGCTGTGCACATGCCGGCCCGGTCACACTGCTGAGCTGCGACAACCTGCGCCACAACGGCGATCGCCTGCTGGCCGGCCTGCTGGCCTTCATGCAACTGGCGCAACTGCAGGAACTGGCCGAGTGGGCAGGGCACAACATCAGCTGCCCGAATGCCATGGTCGACCGCATCACCCCGCGCCCGCCGCCGGAGCTGCGCGAGCGCGTGCAGGCCGCGACGGGCTGGGACGATGCGGCCGCCGTGACGGCCGAAAGCTTTTCACAGTGGGTGATAGAGGACCGCTTCGTCGCAGGCCGCCCATCCTGGGAGCGCGTGGGCGTGGAGATGGTGCCTTCCGTGGCCCCCTACGAGGAGGCCAAGATCCGCATCCTCAACGCCAGCCACAGCTGCATTGCCTGGGCCGGCACGCTGGCGGGCCTGCGCTTCATCCACGAAGGCAGTGCCGTGCCGGCGATACGCCAGATGGCATGGGACTATGTGACTCAGGACGTTATTCCCTGCCTTGCAACACCCGGCAAGGCATCGGCCCTGGACCTGCCGGCCTACCGCGACACCGTGCTGGAACGCTTCGGCAACCCTGCGATACGCGACACCAACCAGCGCGTGGCGGCCGACGGCTTTGCCAAGATCCCGGGCTTCATCGCGCCCACGGTGCGCGAGCGCATCGCGCAGGGCGCGTCCATGGATGCCGTGGCCATGCTGCCGGCGCTGTTCCTGGTTTTTCTGCAGCGCTGGCACCATGACACACTGCCCTATGCCTACCAGGATCAGGCCATGGACTCCGCAGTGGCACACGCCATCTGCGCCGCCGCCGACCCTGTGGCCGCGCTGTGTGCCGAAGTGCCCTTGTGGGGTGAGGCTGCGGGCCATCCGCATCTGGTGGAGGCTGTCCGCCGTGCCACAGACCGTGTCCATGCTTTTGTCCAACAGGCAGCGAGGTAGAACGCATGCGCATAGCCATCGCGGGCGAAGCCCTGATCGATTTCACCGCCACGGGCGGCCTGGCCTTCCAGGGCCATGAAGGAGGCGCGCCCGCCAACTGCGCCGTGGCCGCCGCGCGGCTCGGGCAGGCCACGGGCTTTGTCTCGCAACTGTCGCGCGATCTCTTCGGCGAGCGCCTTTTCGCGCACCTGCAGGGCAACGGCGTGGACATGCGCCTGGTACAGCGCTGCGATGCGCCCAGCACGCTGGCCTTTGTCGAGCATGCGCAAGGCACCAACCGCTATGCCTTCTATACGCAGGCAACGGCGGACACGCTGTGGGCACCTGCCCAGCTGCCCGAGTTGCCGCCCGAATGCCGCTATCTGCAGTTCGGCTCCATCGCATTGCTGCACAGCCCTGCCGGGCCGCGCATCCTGGACCTGGTGGCGGCTGAGCGCGGACGGCGCATCATCGTGTTCGACCCGAACGTGCGGCCCACGCTGATCCGCGATGCCCAGGCCTTCCGGCGCGACTGCCTGGGCTGGCTGGCCCAGGCAGACCTGGTCAAGCTCAGCGATGAGGACCTGGCCTTTATCGCGCCCGGCGTTCCGGCGCTGGAGGCCGCCGCGCGCTGGCTGGCGCTGGGTCCCCGGGCCGTGGTGCTCACGCGCGGAGCGGCCGGCGCGACCTTGCTGCGTGCAGGACAGGCGCCTTTGTCGGTGCAGCCGCCGGCCGTGCAACTGGTGGATACCATCGGCGCGGGCGACACCTTTGGCGCGGCGCTGTCGGTTGCGCTGCTGGAGCAGGGAGTCGAGCAGCCGGGCCAGTTGCAGGAGCTGCCCGAAAGCGCGTGGCGCCAGGTGCTGCGCTTTGCCGCAACGGCCGCAGCGCTCAACTGCACGCGCGCCGGTGCCCAGCCGCCCCGGCGCGCGGAACTCGATGCCGCGCTGGCAGCCCATTGCGGTGGATAGCCGCCGCTGGTGATACTGTTTGCCCATGGCCTCTCCAGAAACCTTCACGCCGCCATGACCAGCCCGCGCCGCCGCACACCCCGCCAGCGTCACCCTGAACTGGAGCGCGATTTCGTGCGGACGCCCGCGCTGGGCTATGAGGATATGGAGGGCAGCGGCCTGGTGCGCTGCCTGGCACATGGTTTCCCAAGCCCCCTGGTGCGCTGGCATTTCCATGAGGAGTACGAGCTGCACCTCATCACCGACACCTCGGGCCGCGCCTTCGTGGGAGACTGGATTGGGCCCTTCGAGCCCGGCCACCTCGTGCTGTGCGGCCCGCGCCTGCCGCACAACTGGATCTCGTTCGATGCGCCCGATGGGGGCTCGCCTGCACGCGATTACGTGATTCTTTTCAACCACGACCCCATCGCCCGTGCGGCCGAGCAGATCCCGGAGATGCGCGAGGTGCTTCAACTGCTGGACCGTGCGCGCCATGGCATCGAGTTCTTCGGCTTGGCGCAGACGGCGCGCGCGCACTGGGATGCGGTCAGGAGTGCGCGCGGAATGCGCCGCTTCACGGCCTTTTGCGCGCTGCTGTCCGATCTGGCCGAGTGCACCGATTACCGGCTGCTGTCAGCCGTGCAGATGCAGGGCGCCCAGGGCGAGGCTCAGGTGGATCAGATCAACGAGGTGGTCAACCGCATCATGGCGCGCGTGAGCGAGCCGCTGAGCCTGGCCGACGTGGCGGCCGAGCTGGGCATGAGCGAGAGCCGCTTCAGCCGCTTCTTCCGCCGGGCCACGGGCAACAGCTTCACCGACTTCGTCAGCCGGGTACGCATCAACAGCGCATGCCACCTGCTCATGCAGACCGACAGCTTCATCGCCGACATCTGCTACCAGGTGGGCTTCAACAACGTGGCCAACTTCAACAGGCGCTTCCTGGAGATCAAGGGCATGACGCCCTCGGAGTTCCGCCGCCAGGCGGACAGCCGCTTCGGCGCGGGTTGACGCGACGGGGAAGCGGAATCTGGCGCGCAAGGGTGTGGTATTGCGCGCCACATGGGTAGAGCCCTTATTGCCGCGCTGGCACAGATCGATATGCTGGGCTGCGAAAAACATATGTTCAGCACCGAATCCGTGGCCAGTTTGTGACCACGATCAAGGAATATGTTTTCCTCTGTGCGCAGGGGCGAAACCAGGGTTCCTGACGATATCAATCACAGGGGACCCCATTGTAGAATCCGCCGAATTTTGCGCTTTCAACAACAGAACCACGCCCTCGATATGAAGTTGCTTGCCTCTTTGCTGACGGCTGCCATTCTTGCTGCAGCCCCCGCCTTTCCCGCTTTCTCCGCTGGCGAGGCACCTGCTGCCTCGGCACAGCCGAAGGCGGCCAAGGCCGACCTGGCGAAGGGCGAGGCCAGCTACACCGCCGTCTGCGCGGCATGCCATGCGGCCGACGGCAATTCCACCATCCCGCTGCAGCCCAAGCTGGCCGGCCAGCATCCCGAGTACCTGGTCAAGCAGTTGCTGGAGTTCAAGGGCGACAAGCGCAAGGACCCCGTGATGAAGGGCTTTGCCAGCATGCTCAGCGAGCCTGACATGAAGAACATCGCCGCCTGGCTGCACACGCAAAAGCCCAAGGACGGCTTTGCCAAGGACAAGGACCTGGTGGCCATGGGCGAGCGCATCTACCGCGGCGGCATCCAGGAGCGCAACATTGCTGCCTGCGCGGGCTGCCACAGCCCCAACGGCGCCGGCATTCCAGCCCAGTACCCGCGCCTGGCGGGCCAGCATGCCGACTACACCACGACCCAGCTCACGGCCTTCCGTGACGGCAAGCGCGGCAATAGCATTCAGATGACGCAGGTTGCTGCCAAGCTTAACGATCGCGAAATCAAGGCCGTGGCAGACTACATCGCTGGCCTGCGTTGATGCGATCCCGGGGCCGACGCGGTTCCCAGGGTAATCACCGGGAACCTATTGCTTTATAGACACCCCAAGCCAGGCGGGTCCATCGCATGAATGCAGATGGTCCCGCTTTTTTCATTCGGGTTTTGGCTTTTCGTTCTTCATGTCAGACAACTCTTCCGGTGCCGCTCTTGCTCCCTCCCGCCCGCAGGCCGCGCGCGCGACCCTGGAGCTGCTGGCATCGATGCGCTTCGCGATCTCGCTGCTGACGGTCATCTGCATTGCCTCGGTGATCGGCACCGTGCTCAAGCAGCATGAGCCGGTGGGCAACTACGTCAACCAGTTCGGGCCTTTCTGGGCCCAGCTGTTCCTCGCGCTCAAGCTCAATGCGGTCTACAGCGCCTGGTGGTTCCTTCTGATCCTGGCCTTTCTGGTGATCAGCACCTCGCTGTGCGTGGCCCGCCATGCGCCCAAGTACCTGGCCGATCTGCGCAGCTACAAGGAAAACGTTCGCGAACAAAGCCTCAAGGCATTCGGCCACCGTGCGCAGAACGTGGTGCCCGGCAGCACCGAAGAGGCTGCCAGGCGCCTGGGCCAGCAACTGGTGTCGGGCGGCTGGAAGGTGCGGCTGCAGCAGCGCGACACGGCGGCCGGTCCCGGCACCGGCTGGATGCTGGCTGCCAAGGCGGGCGCGGCCCACAAGCTGGGCTATATCGCGGCCCACAGCGCCATCGTGCTGATCTGCCTGGGCGGGCTGTTCGATGGCGACCTCATCGTGCGCGCGCAGATGTGGCTGGGAGGCAAAACACCTTATACCGGCGGTGGCCTGATCTCCGAGGTGTCCGAGCAGCACCGGCTGAGCGAGCGCAACCCCACCTTCCGAGGCAACCTGCTGGTGACCGAGGGCGGCACGGCAGGCACGGCCATCCTGTCGCAGTCCGACGGCGTGTTGCTGCAGGAGCTGCCCTTTGCGGTGGAACTCAAGAAATTCATCGTGGAGTACTACTCCACGGGCATGCCCAAGCTGTTTGCCAGCGAGGTCGTCATCCACGACAAGGCCACGGGCGAGAAGCTGGAAAAGCGCATTGAGGTCAACCACCCGGCCAGCTACCGTGGCATCGAGATCTACCAGTCCAGCTTTGACGATGGCGGCTCGTCGGTGAAGCTGCGCGCCGTGCCGCTGGAGGCGGGAGCCAAGCCCTTTGATGTCGAGGGCGTGATCGGCGGATCGGACCAGTTCGTGCGCAAGCTCCCGGACGGCAAGGACGAGACAGTGACGCTGGAGTTTGCCGAACTGCGCACCATCAACGTGGAGAACTTCGGCGGTGGCGGCGGGGCCAATGGCAGCGGCACCGATGTGCGCAAGGTGGACCTGAAGCAGGCCATCGACGAGCGCCTGGGCGCGGCCCACAAGACCGTGACCAAGAAGGAGCTGCGCAACATCGGCCCCAGCATCCGCTACAAGCTGCGCGATGCCTCGGGCCAGGCGCGCGAGTTCCAGAACTACATGCTGCCCGTGGACACGGGCGACGGCCAGCGCGTGTTCCTGCTGGGCGTGCGCGACAACCAGGCCGATGCCATGCGCTACCTGCGCATTCCCGCCGATCCCGAAAGCGAGATGGACACCTTCCTGCGCCTGCGCAGCGCGCTGCAGGACCCCCGGCTGCGCGAGCAGGCTGCCAAGGCCTATGTGGCCAAGGCCATCGACGCCTCGCGCGCCGAACTCAGTGGCGCGCTGGCGCAGTCGGCCACCAAGGCGCTGGAATTGTTCGCGGGCCAGACCGACAAGAAGGGGCCGGACGGCAAGCCGCTGGGCGGGCTGCAGGCCATCTCGGACTTCATGGAAAGCAATGTGCCTGCGGCCGAGCGCGAACGCGCGGGCGAGGTGCTGGTGCGCATTCTCAACGGCGTGCTGTTCGAGCTGGCCCAGATCGTGCGCACGCAGGCGGGCCAGGCGCCCCTGGAGCCCAGCGAGCAGACGCAGTCCTTCATGACCCAGGCCGTGTTCTCGCTCAGCGATGCGCAGTTCTACCCCATGCCCATGGTCTTCATGCTGCAGGACTTCAAGCAGGTGCAGGCCAGCGTCTTCCAGGTGGCGCGCGCCCCGGGCAAGAACGTGGTGTATCTGGGCTGCCTGTTCCTCATCATCGGCGTGTTCTGCATGCTGTACGTGCGTGACCGCCGCCTCTGGATCTGGCTCACGCCCCGCGATGGGGTAAGCCATGCCGAAATGGCCTTGTCCACGAATCGCAAGACACTCGATGGTGATAGAGAATTCGCCATGCTGGCCGGCAAGCTGATAGGCGCCGAGCCCATCCACAAGAAATCCCCCGGAGGTTCCGCATGAACACCGCCACTACCACGACGACTTTGACGCTCAACGAGGGCTTCTTCGCCCGCCGCAACTGGTTCGACTGGGTGTTCGCGGCCCTGGTGGCGGCGGGACTGCTGTATGCGCTGCAGCGCTATGGCGAGTACATGGATGTCTACGAAAAGTGCATCCTGGTCGGCACCATTCCCTCGGCCATCTGGCTGGGCTGGTTCTGGCGCCCGCTGCGCGGGCTGATGCTGGTGGTGGCCGGGCTGTCGCTGCTGGCCATCGGGCTCTACCAGGGGCCTGAAGGGGCGCAACTGGCGCGATCGGACACGGTGTTCGGCCTCAAGTACTTCCTGTCCAGCCAGTCGGCCATCCTCTGGATGAGCATGGTGTTCTTCATGAGCACCGTCTTCTACTGGATCGGCATGTTTGCGCGGGGCGAGGGCACGGCGCTGTCGCTGCTGGGCTCGCGCCTGGCCTGGCTGGCCGTGACGCTGGCGCTGGTCGGCACCATGGTGCGCTGGTACGAGAGCTACCTGATCGGCCCCGATGTGGGCCACATCCCGGTCAGCAATCTCTATGAAGTGTTCGTCATGTTCTGCTGGATGACGGCGCTTTTCTATCTCTATTACGAACAGCACTACGACACGCGCGCCCTGGGCGGCTTCGTGATGCTGGTGGTCAGCGCGGCCGTGGGCTTTTTGCTGTGGTACACGCTGGTGCGCGAGGCGCACGAGATCCAGCCGCTGGTGCCGGCTCTGAAGAGCTGGTGGATGAAGCTGCATGTGCCGGCCAACTTCATCGGCTACGGCACCTTTGCGCTGGCAGCCATGGTCTCCTTTGCCTACCTGATCAAGCAGCAGGCCACGGAGACCCGCTGGTACAAGCTCGCGCCGCTGTGGATGCTGGGTGTGGTGCTGTGTTTCGAGCCCATCGTCTTCCGCCAGGGCGCGACCCAGAACGGCGGCAGCTACTGGATGGTCTACTTCGGCATCTCGGCGCTGATCGTGGCCGGCATCCTGCTGGCGCGCAAGCGCATCGCCGAGCGCCTGCCCAGCTTCGAGCTGCTGGACGATGTGATGTACAAGTCCATCGCCGTGGGCTTTGCCTTCTTCACCATCGCCACCGTGCTGGGCGCGCTGTGGGCGGCCGAGGCCTGGGGCGGCTACTGGAGCTGGGACCCCAAGGAAACCTGGGCGCTGATCGTCTGGCTCAACTACGCGGCCTGGCTGCACATGCGCCTGGTCAAGGGCCTGCGCGGCACGGTGTCCGCCTGGTGGGCGCTGGGTGGACTGGCCATCACCACCTTCGCCTTCCTGGGGGTGAACATGTTCCTGTCGGGACTGCACAGCTACGGCGAGCTGTGATCCGCTGCTGATTCGGACCGCCGCCGAACAAAGGGCTGCATGCGCCGGCGCGCATGCAGCCCTTTTTGTATCCGGCACTTTTTCATGGTAGTTGAGGCTGGGGCGTAGCATGGAACTTGCGCGGGCCTGCAAGGCTCCCAATCGTCATGCCGCCCGGCGCCCCCTGCCGCAGCAGGCACTTTCGGAGATTCCCATGCTGATCCGCTCCCACGACAACGGCTTCCAACACCCGCAAGGCAGCGAGATCACGCCCCGGGCAAGCTACCTCAAGCGCCGTGCCTGGCTGCAGTACCTGGCCGCAGGCTCGGCGGGCGCGGCATTGCCCGGCTGGGCGGCGGGCGTGCAGCGCCCCGGCAAGCTGGCGGCGCTGGCCTCCGTGCCTTCCCAGGTAGCGGGCGCAAACACCATGGACCGTGTCACGGCCTATGCCGATGTATCCCAGTACAACAACTTCTATGAATTCGGGCTGGACAAGGACGATCCCACCAAGAACGCCCACACGCTCAAGACCCACCCCTGGACGGTGAAGATCGAGGGCCTGGTCCAGCAGCCGCAGACGCTGGACCTGGATGCGCTGCTCAAGCTCGCGCCACAGGAAGAGCGCATCTACCGGCTGCGCTGCGTGGAGGGCTGGTCCATGGTGATTCCCTGGGTGGGCTATTCCCTGGCCGAGCTGCTGCGCAAGGTGCAGCCGCTGGGCAGTGCCAAGTACGTGGAATTCGTGACCCTGGCCGACAAGGCGCAGATGCCGGGCCTGCGCAGCGGCGTGCTGGACTGGCCTTACACCGAGGGGCTGCGCCTTGATGAAGCCATGCACCCGCTGACGCTGCTGGCCTTTGGCATGTATGGCGAGGTGCTGCCCAACCAGAATGGCGCGCCCGTGCGGCTGGTCGTGCCGTGGAAGTACGGCTTCAAGAGCGCCAAGAGCATCGTCGCCATCCGCCTGACCGACAAGGAGCCGGGCACGGCCTGGAACAAGGCGGCGCGCAACGAGTACGGCTTTTATTCCAATGTGAACCCCGACGTGCCGCACCCGCGCTGGAGCCAGGCCACGGAGCGGCGCATTGGCGAAGACGGCCTGTTCGCCAAGAAGCGCAAGACGCTGCTGTTCAACGGCTACGAAGCCCAGGTGGGCCAGCTCTACGCCGGCATGGACCTCAAGAAGTTCTATTGATGTGGCCCATGCAATGACGGCGGTGCAGCGTCTTTTGCTGCACCGGACGGCCAAGCCCCTGGTGTTTCTTGCGTGCCTGCTGCCGTTTGCGTGGCTTCTGGCTGGAGCCATTCTGAACACGCTTGGCGCCAATCCGGCCGAGGCCTTGCTGCGCTCCACCGGCGACTGGACCTTGCGCTTTCTGTGCGTGGTGCTGGCCGTGACACCGCTGCGCCAGGCGCTGGGACTGACGGCACTGGCGCGCTTCAGGCGCATGCTGGGTCTGTATGTGTTCTTCTACGCGCTGCTGCACCTGCTGTGCTATGCATGGTTCGACATGGGGCTGGACTGGGGCGAGATCGTGCTCGACATCCCGAAGCGCCCATTCATCCTGGTGGGCTTTGCGGCGCTGCTCTTGCTGACTGCTCTGGCGGCGACTTCACCGCACCGTGTCATGCTCGCCATGGGCGGCAGGCGCTGGCAGTGGCTGCACCGCTGTATCTATGCGGTCGCGCCGCTGGCCCTGTTGCATTTCTTCTGGATGCGCGCAGGCAAGAACAACTTTGCCGAGGTCGGCGTGTACGCCGCCATTCTTGCGCTGCTGCTGGCCTGGCGCGTGGTCCATGCACTGCGCCGCCGGCGCGCCAGGCGCTAGCCGGCCACGGCGCGCAGGGCAGGGCGCAGCTGGCGGGTCACGGGGTCGATGTCCGCCATGGGCAACTGGTAGTTGCGCTGGTCGAACAGGTCGATGCCGCACTGCAGTCCTTCGAGCCAGTTGAACAGGTCGGCAATCGCCTTGGCGCCCATGATGGGCGCGCCGTGCTGGGGCACGATCATGTCGATGGGCAGTTGGCGCGCCATCTGCACCCACAGCCGCAGGATCTTGTTGGAGACCATGTATCGGCGGTGAAAGCCTTCCATGCGGGCGATGTGCGGCACGAGGTCGGTCACGGGCACCTGCGCCTCGATGCCGTTCATCAGGGACACGCCGAGGTCGCCCGTGAAGAGGATGCGGCTGACCGGGTCGTAGAAGTGGAAGTTGCCTTCGGCATGCAGGAAGTGGGCGGGCAGCAGGTGCAGTTCATGGCGGCCCAGCGGCAGCCGGCCACCGGCGTCCGGCACGCCGATCACGCGGTTTTCGGTCTTGCCGACCTTGGTGAAGTGGGGCGCGAAGCGCTCCCAGATGCGCGAGATCACCAGTTGTGCCTTGGTGCTGGTCATCCAGCGGTCCAGCGAGGCAATGATGTCGGGATCGGCGTGGGAAGCGATCAGATAGGACAGCTTGTGCGGCGCGAAATGCCGCGACATGCCCATGAACAGCTCGTTGAATGCGAGATTGCCGCCCGGGTCGATGATGGCGCCCGTGTCGTCATCGACGATGAGGAACTGATTGGCCTGTATGGCCTGTCCATCTTCCTCGATGAGGTCGGTGAACATCAGGCAGGCGTGGTTTTTGTCTCGGTAGAGCTCTACGGGCATGGCGGGTTGTCGAGGGACAAGAGAAAGTCACTCTAAGCGCCATGCCTGGCAGCGGTGTTGATGTGCATCAAGCCGCAGCGCGGCTGCCGACTCAGTCGGCCTGCTGCTTGCGGGAGTCCGTGGTGCCGGTGGGTGTCGAGCTTTCCTCGACGGCGGCACTTGACGGGCCTGCGGGCAAGGTGGTGGGTGCAGGCGCGGGCGTTGCACGCTCGGCCGGGCTGGAAATGCCCAGGGTCTGCGGCAGTGTGGCGCGGTGGCTGGCCGCAGGCGAGCTGGGCAGAAACAGCGGGCCTTTCTGGCCGCAGGCGGCCAGGGACGCCGCACAGGCGCCAAGGGCAATGCACCTGACTAGAATTTGCGAGGCTTTCAACATAAGCGAATTGTAATGACCGACCAAGAATTTCTGGACCTTGCCGAACGACTGCTGCTGGCGGTGGAGCAAGACTGCGATCGCATCAACGATGAAACCGATGCCGACCTCGATGCCCAGCGCGTGGGTGGCATGGTGACCCTGGTCTTTGCCAACCGCAGCCAGATCGTGATCAACCAACAAAAACCATTGCACGAGATCTGGCTGGCGGCCAAGGCCGGCGGCTTTCACTACCGCTACGACGCGGCGCAGGGCGCCTGGCTCGATACCAAGGGCGCGGGTGAGTTCTTCGCCAACCTGAGCCGCTACGCCACCGAGCAGTCGGGCCTGGCGCTGAAGTTCTCGGCACGCTGATCCGCCGTTATCGGCAGGCTCCATGAAGAAAGCCCGGCATGGCCGGGCTTTCTTGCGTGGTGAACCGCTTGTGTGGCGGTCAGTTGCGGAAGAGGTCGAGGATGCGGTTGCGCTCCTCGGTGGCGGGCGGAGGCGTGGCGCCTGCAGCGCCGGCCGTGGAGGCGCTGTCCATGCCCAGGCTGCTGACGCCGCCGTTGCGCGCGTTTTCCTCGTAGTACCACTCGCCGCCCATGTTCACGACGCCAGGGGGCACAGGCATCTCTGCCACAGGCACGCCCTTGAGGGCATGCTGCATGAAGCCGATCCAGATGGGCAGGCTCAGGCCGCCACCCGTCTCGCGGCTGCCCAGGTTGCGCGGCGTGTCGTAGCCGATCCAGGACACGGCGGCCAGCGTGGGCTGGAAGCCTGCGAACCAGGCATCCACCGAGTCGTTGGTCGTGCCCGTCTTGCCGTACAGGTCGGGACGCTTGAGCGTGGACTGCGCGCGTGCTGCCGTGCCCACGCGCGCCACGTCCTGCAGCAGGCTGTCCATGATGAAGGCGTTGCGCGCGTCGATGGCCTGGGGCAATTCCTGCACCGGGGGCGGCGTGAATTCGGACAGGATCCGGCCCTTGTGATCGGTGACACGGGCAATCAGCCAGGGGTTGACGCGGTGGCCGCCATTGGCGAACACGGAGTAGCCGGCTGCCAACTGCAGCGGCGTGACCGCTCCGGCACCCAGCGCCATGGTCAGGTAGGCCGGATGCTTGGCGGCGTCAAAGCCGAAGCGCGTGACCCACTCTTGGCCCTGCTTGGGTCCCACGGCCTGCAGCAGGCGGATGGAGATCATGTTCTTGGATTTGTTCAAGCCCGTGCGCATGGTCATCGGCCCGTCGTAGCGGCTGTCGTAGTTCTTGGGCTCCCATGGCTGGCCACCCGTCACGCCGGCGCTGAAGAACAGCGGCGCGTCATTGATCATGGTGGAAGGCGAGAAGCCTTTTTCCAGTGCCGCAGAGTAGATGAAGGGCTTGAAGGCCGAGCCGGGCTGGCGCCAGGCCTGGGTCACGTGGTTGAACTTGTTCTTCTGGAAGTCGAAGCCGCCGATCAGGGCGCGCAAGGCGCCTGTCTGGGGGACCAGGGCCACGAAGGCGCCTTCCACCTCGGGCAGCTGCGTGATTTCCCAGGTGTTCTTGGGCGTCTTGACCACGCGGATCACGGCGCCGGGACGGATCTTGATGTTGGGCGGTGCCTTGGGGTTCAGGCCCGATTCGGCGGGCTTGAGGCCTTCGCCCGTGATCTCGATCTGTTCGCCGTCGGCGCGTGCTGCCAGGATCTTGCGCGGATTGGCATCCAGCACCACGGCGGCGAGCACATCACCGTTGTCCGGGTGGTTGGCCAGGGTGTCGTCGATGGCGTCTTCACGGTCCTCGGCGTCGGCCGGCAGGGCCACGAACTTTTCGGGTCCGCGGTACTTCTGGCGGCGCTCGTAGTCCATGATGCCGCGGCGCAGCGAGGCGTAGGCGGCTTCCTGTTCGCCGGCATTGATGGTGGTGTAGACGTTCAGGCCGCGCGTATAGGCTTCGTTGCCGTACTGGGCAAAGATCAGCTGGCGTGCCATCTCGGCCACGTATTCGGCATGCACGCGGGTGTTGAAGGAGCCTGTGCGGATCTTCAGCGGCTCGGCCTTGGCTTCAGTGGCCTGGGCCGTCGTGATGAAGCCGTTTTCCTCCATGCGCTCGATGATGTAGAGCTGGCGCGAGCGGGCGCGCTTGGGGTTGCTGATCGGGTTGTAGGCCGAGGGTGCCTTTGGCAGGCCTGCCAGCATGGCCGCCTCGGCCACCGTGATGTCCTTCAGTGGCTTGCCGAAATAGGCTTCACAGGCAGCAGCAAAGCCATAGGCCCGATTTCCCAGATAAATCTGGTTCATGTAGATCTCGAGAATCTGGTTTTTGCTCAACAGATGCTCTAGCTTGAAAGTCAGTAAGACTTCGTAAATTTTGCGTGTAAAGGTTTTCTCGGAAGACAGATAGACGTTGCGCGCCACCTGCATGGTGATAGTCGATGCGCCCTGGCTTTTCACGCGGCCCAGATTGGCCAGCGCGGCGCGGGCCATTCCCTTGTAGTCCACGCCGCCATGCTCGAAAAAGCGCGTGTCTTCAATGGCCAGCACGGCGTCGGTCATCACCTTGGGGATGTCCTGGATGGGGGTCAGCGTGCGCCGCTCCTCGCCGAATTCACCCAGCAGGGCGCCTTCGCTGGAGTACACGCGCAGCGGCAGCTTGGGCCGGTAGTCGGCCAGCTCGGAGACGTCGGGCAGGTTGGGATAGGCCATGGCCAGGGCCACAGCCACGGTCAGCATCAAGGCCAGCGCGCCGGCGACGGCGATGCCCGCCAGCCATAGCAAGGCCTTGGGAAACCAGTGCATGGGCTTGGATGGGGCGGAGCGAGGCTTTGCAGCCTGGGGTTCTCGGGAGTCTGAAGACGGCATGTCGCAGGGAGTGCTGAGGAGTGGCGCATTATAAAAATGCGTGCCCCAGGAGGACGGTAGGAGACGGCTGCACACGGTTGCCAGCATGGCCGCAAGCCACGCATCCTAAGCCAGGCGTGCAGGCCGACATGCAAGCAGGGGTGCATTCATGTCGCATTTGATGGCCCGCAATAATGTCTGTTTTTGACCACTAGCGCCTAGCGTGCTCCGGCTGGCATGGTGAGTTGCGCGCAGTCTTGCTGATAGCATTCAACCTATATGTGAAGGTTTGTTGCGTTCTTTACATACACAAGAAGAGGGAGGGCAAGTTGATTGCTATGGGATCCTTATTCAGTCGCCAGCCCGCACCTTTGCTAGGCATCGACATCAGTTCTTCGAGCGCCAAGCTCGTTGAGTTGTCTCGTGCCAAGTCGGGCGAACTGTTGCTGGAGCGCTGTGCCATCGAACCGCTGGAGCGGGGATGGATCACGGACGGCAACATCGAAAAGTTCGATGAAGTGGCAGAGGCTGTACGGCGACTGGTCAAAAAAAGCGGCACGCGGACCAAGAACGTGGCCATGGCCTTGCCGGCCTCGGCCGTGATCACCAAGAAGATTTCGCTGCCGGACGGCATGAGCGAGCAGGAATTGGAGGTCCAGGTCGAATCCGAGGCCAATCAGTACATTCCTTTCTCGCTCGATGAAGTGAGTCTGGACTTCTGTGTCATAGGCCCGTCATCGAATTCACCCGGCGACGTGGACGTGCTCATTGCCGCATCGCGCCGCGAGAAGGTGCAGGACCGCCAGGGCTTGGCCGAGGCGGCCGGCCTCAAGCCCATGGTCATCGACATCGAGCCCCACGCCTCCCGCATGGCGGCTGCACGGCTGATCGAGCGCCTGCCCAATCAGGGAAACAACGCCCTTGTGGCCTTGTTCGAGTTGGGCGCCATGACGACCAGCATGCAGATCCTGCGCGACGACGAGGTGCTGTATGACCGGGACCAGGCCTTTGGCGGCGCACAGCTGACGCAACTGATCGCGCGCCAATATGGTTTCTCGCTCGAAGAGGCCGAGTCCAAGAAGCGCAGCGGCGAACTTCCGGAGGACTACGCGTCCGCCGTGCTCAAGCCCTTTGTGCAAAGCATGACGCAGGAAGTGTCGCGCGCACTGCAGTTCTTTTTCACCAGTACGCCCCACAACCGCATAGACCACATCCTGCTGGCAGGCGGCTCGGCCCCACTTTCCGGCCTGTCCGAGGCCATCACGCAGCAAACGGGTTTTGCCTGCAGCCTTGCCAATCCCTTTGATGGAATGGAAGTCGGCAGCGGCGTACGCCTCAAGCGCATGTCGCGCGAGGCCCCCGCCTACCTGACCGCCTGCGGACTGGCCATGCGGAGGTTTGTGTCGTGATTCTGATCAATCTGCTTCCGCACAGAGAAGCAACACGAAAGCGCCGCAAGGAAGCATTCCAGGCCACCATGGTCCTGTCGGCCCTGGTGGGGCTTTTGATCATTGGCGCGGTCTACTGGTGGTACCAGATGATGATCGAGGCCCAGCAGGCCAAAAACAGCATGCTGCGTGCCCAGATCACCGTGCTGGAGTCCCAGATCAAGGAGATCGCCGGGCTGGAGGATGAAATCACGGCACTTCGCGCACGCCAGAAGGCCGTGGAGGATCTGCAGTCCGACCGCAATCTTCCGGTGCACATGCTCAACGAGCTGGTGGCGCAGTTGCCCGATGGCGTCTACATCACCAGCATCAGGCAGGATGGTCTGGCCGTGACCATGCAGGGTACGGCGCAGTCCAATGAGCGGGTTTCCGAAATGCTGCGCAATCTGTCCGAAGGAACGCCCTGGATCTCCAAGCCTGATCTGGTGGAGATCGTGGCCAGGACGGTCAATGTCACGCCCAAGGACCAGCGCCGCGCTGCTGCGTTCAATCTGCGCTTTCAACTGACGCGCGCCAGTGTGGCGGAAAAGAGCCTTTCGACGCCGGCCAACCCAGGAAAGCCCCAGTGATGGCCAAGAAGAAAAGGAAAGACATCGACTTCTCCGCACTGCAGGAGAACATCCAGCGCCAGTTTCGTGGTCTGGATCCCAATGACCCGTCGCGGTGGCCTGTGCTGCCCCGGACGCTGTTGTGCGTGGCCATCGCGCTGGCTGTGGCTGCCGTGCTTTGGTATGTGCTGATCAAGGACTACGAAGACACCCTGGAGCAGGAGCGCAATACCGAGGTCACGCTGCGGCAGGACTTCAGCCAGAAGCTGTCCAAGGCCGTCAGCCTGGATGGCCTGAAGAAGCAGCGTGAACAGGTGCAGCAGTATGTGACGCAGCTGGAAAAGCAATTGCCCAGCAAGGCGGAAATGGCAGCCCTGCTCTCGGACATCAATCAGGCCGGCCTGGGCCGCAGCCTGCAGTTTGAAACCTTCCGGCCCGGTGCGATGGTGGTCAAGGAGTACTACGCCGAACTGCCCATTGCGTTGAAGGTCACGGGCCGCTTTCATGACATCGGATCCTTTGCGTCCGACGTGGCCTACCTGTCGCGCATCGTGACCTTGAACAATCTCTCGATCGTCCCCGTGGGCAAGGAAGGCAGCGAAGTCTTGAGCATGGAGGCGACGGCACGGACCTTCCGCTACCTGGATGCCGACGAGGTGCAGGCGCAACGCGCGGCTGCAGGGAAGGGCAAGAAATAATGAGACACATGCGTTTCAGCGGCTGGCTCACGCTGGCAGCCTGCTTGGCCGTCTCAGGCTGCTCTTCTTCTGATCAGGAGGAGCTGCAGACTTGGATGGCCCAGGAAAGAGCCAATGCCAGGCCCCGTATCAAGCCTTTGGAAGAGCCCAAGACCTTCACACCCCAGGCCTATCTTGGTTCTGATGGCATGGATCCCTTCAATCCCATGAAGCTGATGCAGGTGCTGCGCAGGGAGTCTGCACAGACTAGCGCCAATACCACCCTGATTGCTTCCGAACTCAATCGCCGCAAGGAACCGCTGGAGGCCGAGCCTTTGGATGCAATGACCATGGTCGGCAGTCTGGACAAAAAAGGCGTGCCTACGGCGCTTGTCAGGGTGGGGGCCTTGCTCTACCAGGTTCGGGCAGGAAATTACCTGGGGCAGAACTACGGCAAGGTTACCCGGATCACGGAGACTTCCATCCAGTTGCGGGAAATCGTCCAGGACGGCAGCGGTGACTGGATAGAGAGAAATAGCACACTGGAGTTGCAGGAGGGAAGAAAATGATGGGCACACATCGAAGCATATTGCACAAGGCTCGCTGGGGAATCGCCGTAGGCGGTTGGCTGCTGGGCTCCTTGGCATGGGCGCAGTCCGCGATAGAGTCGGTCTCCGGCTCGATTCAAGGAGGCACTGAGGTGGTGCGCATCGAGCTTTCCGAAGCGCTGGCTGCGGACCCGACCGGATTTGCAATCCAGTCGCCTGCACGAATCGCACTGGATTTCCCTGGCGCCACCAATGCCACGGGTAAATCGATGGTCGAGCTCAACCAGGGCAACCTGCGCTCCATCAATATCGTGGAGGCATCCGGCCGCTCCCGCCTGGTGCTGAATCTGAAGTCTGCTACGTCCTACCGCACTGAGCGCCAAGGCAAGGCACTGCTGATCCTGTTGGATCCGGTGGCAACGTCTGCCACAGTAAAGCCTTCTACGCAGCAGGGCGTGTTTGAAGCCAAGACAGCTGTTGGCAGTGATGTCCAGCCCATTCGGGATGTTGATTTCCGCCGCGGCAGTGACGGCTCGGGCCGTATCGTCGTGGGTCTGAGCAATAGCCAGGTTGGCGTGGATCTGCGCCGCGAAGGCAAGGAACTGGTGGTCGATTTCCTGCGCTCCTCTTTGCCTGAAGGGCTGCGGCGCAAGCTGGATGTTGGGGATTTCGGAACGCCGGTGCAGACAATCTCTTCGGTGCAGCAGGGTGAGTCGGTCCGCATGCGCATCGCTCCCGTTGGCGACTGGGAGCACAGCGCCTACCAAAGCGACAGCCAGTTTGTGATCGAGGTCCGCCAGAAAAAGGTGGATGTGAGCAAGCTCACGCAGGGTCCTGGCTACAGCGGCGAAAAGCTTTCTCTGAACTTCCAGAACATTGAAGTACGCTCTTTGCTGCAGGTGATCGCTGATTTCACGAACTTCAATATCGTGACCTCGGACACGGTTTCTGGTGCGTTGACCCTGCGTCTCAAGGACGTTCCCTGGGATCAGGCGCTGCAGATCATTATGGATGCCAAGGGCCTGGGTATGCGCAAGTCCGGCTCGGTACTTTGGATTGCGCCCAAGGATGAGATTGATGCGCGTACCAAGCGCGACTATGAAGCGGCGATGGAAATCCAGAAACTGGAGCCGCTGCGCACCCAGGGCTTTCAGCTGAACTATGCGAAGGCGGCCGATATTCTGTTGCAAATCACGACGAACACCAGTGGTGCGGGTGTTGGTGGAACTGCCACGAGATTTCTGTCCGAGCGTGGTTCTGCAATCTCCGAGCCTCGAACCAACCAACTCTTTGTGACGGACACCCCTGCCAAGCTTGAGGCCATGAAGGCATTGCTGGCGACGCTGGATGTGCCAGTGCGGCAAGTGCTCATTGAAGCGCGTATTGTGGAGGCCCGTGACACATTTGGGCGTGCACTTGGTGTTCGACTCGGCGGCGGGGACTTGCGCGCCCAGCGCGGCGGCGATGGCGGCTACAGTATTGGCGGTGACAATCGCGTTGCCTTTGGCACAGGATTTGATAACGCGAATGCCGCTGCAGGTGCAGGAGGTACTGTTAATACTTCTGGTAGCTTTGTGAATCTTCCTGCATCCGTTTCGGGTGTTTCGGGATCTGGTACGTTTGCTATGTCCATTTTCAATGCGGCAGCCAATCGTTTTCTTACGTTGGAACTCTCGGCAATGGAAGCGGATGGTCAAGGCAAGATAATTTCAAGCCTGTCTCTTATACACATCTGACGCTGCCGACGAAATGCGAACAAAAAAGGTTGTGGGGGGGGGGGGGGGGGGGGGGGGGGGGGGGGGGGGGGGGGGGGGGGGGGGGGGGGGGGGGGGGGGGGGGGGGGGGGGGGGGGGGGGGGGGGGGGGGGGGGGGGGGGGGGGGGGGGGGGGGGGG